>DATJPO010000071.1:0-2769 GCA_035506395.1 Candidatus Omnitrophota bacterium | reverse complement strand
AATAATTCGGCATCATCTCATTATGTCCAAACTGAATCACTAAATCTATCTTGGGTTTCAATTTCTCCAGGCCGACAGGCAAATCACAGGCGCCATAACAGCTTCCAAGCCAGATTAAAAATTCTGCCTGTGTTTTTTTCTCAAGAAAATCAACAACAGAAGTTGCATACTGTTTCAATCCGTCAGGAAACTGGAGCAGAATTAATTTTGCTTTTGTCTTTTTGATTTCTGAAATAATCCTGTCAAGTTCCAGATTATACCTTTTGCTAAGCTCTTCAATACTCTTGTTCATAATATGTTGCAATATTCATATATTTTTATAACTTTTTAATAGTTAGAAACAACTTTAAAGTTGAAAGCCTTCATTTTTTCATAGGGAGAAGGCGGGATAATCTGGTTAAAGGTTTAAAATCCGTGAGATTTTGCTTCACCAGCTTCAGACACTTTCTCCTTTTATTTTAACAATGTAATTCCCGCTTTAATCGACTCATTAATTGTTTAGAAAATCTGCGTCAGCAGACAAATATCTTTATAAATTCCAAATAATTTTTTCTCTCAATGGAAGAAATTAAAGAGGTGAGTGAAATAAACATCCCTAAGACAGAATACAAAAAAATTAAAGTTTTGCATTTAGTTATCTTTCTCTTATTCTTCTCTCTCGCATGTAATGTCTTTTTAATTTTGAAAACAGGCATACTGACAGGAAGTTCTATTTCAGAAAACTCCCTTCGTCTCGTAAATCCAAGTGAAAAGCAACCGATAGATTCCAATATAGGAACAAGCATTATTCAATATCAGGCTCTTAAGCCAATAATTCAGGAAGAAATTGATTCTTATAATGCAAACGGAGATGTTGGAGTTTATCTCCAGGATGCAAATACAGGAGCATGGCTTGGAATAAATTTTACTTCTGGTTTCACTCCTGCAAGTCTTCTTAAGCTTCCTGTAATGATGGCAATTCTTAAAAAAGTTGAGCGTGGAGAGATGAATTTGAATGACAAAATAGAATTGACCAAGCAGGACCTGAACTCACAATGGGGAACTTTGTATCAAAAAGGAGCAGGAACAAAGATGAGCGTTATAGATTTGCTTGAACAAATGATTTCATTCTCTGACAATACTGCAAAAAATGCGCTTATAAGACAGCTTTCAGCTACAGACATTGATTCAATTTTTGTTCATGTAGGAATTCCAGACCCGTATCTGATTGGAAGCGAGCAGGTAGTATCTCCGAGAGATTATAATCGTTTGTTCAAAAGTCTTTATTATTCCGCATATCTTTCTCCGAAATATTCTGAACTGGCTCTTGAACTTACAACAGATGGAAATGAAGAAAGCCTGATAAAAGAAGGAGTTCCTGTAGAAGTCACAGTAGCCCATAAGTTTGGCATATATGATGCAAGCAATACTCTAAGCGATTGTGGAATTGTGTATCATGAAAAAAATCCTTATTTCTTGTGCATCATGACAACGGATTTGGATTATTCCAAAAGTAGGGAATTAATTCCAAAAATTTCAAAAGACATTTATGACTTTGTAAATAAAAATTCAAAATAAAAATTTATCTCTTTCCGTCTCTTTTGACAAAAATCAAAAATATTACAGAAGCAAAGGCAACTGCAGAAAGATAAATGAACATGGTAGTATAATTTACATCCCACAAAGCTCCTGCGATTAATCCTCCTGCAATATTAACCAATCCTGTTATGCAGTTAAAAAATCCAAAGGCAGTTCCTTTTGTTTTCCCGGAAACATCAGAGACATAAGCTCTCTGGGTTGTTTGTGTTATTCCGTAAACTATCCCGTATAATGCAAACAGAATTGAGAAAAAAACCAGATTCTGGAAAAAGATAAATCCAAGGCATAAAAGGAAAAACAAAACATATCCAAAGGTTAAAACTCTCTTTCTTCCCACTCTGTCAGAGAGCCATCCTGAATATTTTGAGAGAACAGAAGAGACAATTCCAAAAACAGCATACAATATGAGAGGAAGAAGAACGCTGCCGCTGAGCTGTTGTGCTTTCAGAATCAGAAGAAGATACAATCCGAAATTTCCAAGAGTAAATACAGAGGATACAAAAATGAAATATTTTAAATTCTTGTCAAGCTCTTTTATGCTTGAAAAAAGATTTCTTTTTATGCGTTTTGTTTTTGGTTCTCTTATAAAAAATATCGGTATGAGGGAGAATATCGACATTCCGGAAGCAATTATGATTATTAATTTGATATTCAGATTTAATTTCCAGAAGAATAAAATAACGAGGAGAGTTCCAATGACTGCTCCTATCCTGTCCATCATTTCATGGATTCCGAATGCATTTCCCCTTTTTCTTTTCTTTTTTATCGTATCTGAAATTAATGCGTCTCTTGGAGAATCCCTGAGTTTCCCGATTCTTTCAAAAGAGACAAAAGCAATAACTCCCTGCCAGGAATTTACTATTGAAACCATGAATCTGAAAATAACAGAAAGAAAATATCCTAAAAAGACAAAGATGCTTCTTTCTCCTGACCTGTCAGAAAGCCATCCTCCGAAAAAATTCATGACGCTTGCAAGCCCTTCCCTGAAACCGCTCGCTAATCCTACAGCAAGTCCTGTTCCACCAAGCCCTGTTATGTAAAATGGAAGTATGGGGGTCATCATCTCGCTTCCAATATCATTGAACAGGCTTGACTGCCCGAGAAGATACACATTTCTTAAATCATTCTTTTTTTTCCTCACCATCTTTTTCTCCTCTCTGTATTCAGGAGAATTATATTTATAAAACTTGA
>DATJPO010000070.1:0-4083 GCA_035506395.1 Candidatus Omnitrophota bacterium | reverse complement strand
TCCGCATCTTGATAATAGCGAGGTTAAAGCGCGCAGATTATTAATAGAAAAGAGGTGATAACAGAGATTATTTCATCTTCTTGAAATCTTCTTCAAACTTGTCCAATTCTTTTTCAATCACAGAAACAGCATCCTCGATTGCTTTTTTTGCTGTCTTGCCTTTTGTTTTTATCAGCATGACAGGATTTTTTGTAGGGTGCTCTCTTTTCCATGCAGCGAATGTGACAGAAGAATCCATGTTAAGATAAATTCTCAGGATTTCAGCAATTGTAATGCTGTCAAGCTCTACTTCAAGCTCATCTTTTGAACTGTTTAATATCTTAACTTCCATGATAACAAATCAGAAAAGTCGTTTATAAATTTAACTTATAACCCCTTATTCATTTTTTTCTTCCTTCTTCTTTCCAAATCCAAACAACTCTCTTATAGAAAACTTCTTCTTGATTTCTTCAATAGGAGCTTCTTCTGCCGGCTGTGCAGGCATTTGGACCGGTTCAGGCGTATTCAGTATTTTTATCTTAAGATAATTCTCAATTTTTCTCACGAGCCTTTCCTTTTCCCTTGGAAGCATTCCTCTCTCAGCCATTTTTACTGCCAGGACAGATTCTCCTATATTATCTGCCAATTGCTCCTGCGTAAGATGTCTTGCTCTTCTGGCTTTCATGATTTCCCAGTGGAAGTTTCTTACAAGAAATTCATCGCCTCCGGCTTCTCTTTTCAAGCCAGTCATCATTTCATCCCTGAATCTCTTGTCCAAAACCTGCTTTACCTCTTCATTCTGTTTTTTCATGTTCTCCTGCTGCCTGTGGGCTTCTCTTTCCCTGGTGTTAAACCCGGACATGGAAGTCAACCTTTCATAAACTGTCTGTCTTTTTTCTTCAGGAGGTGCGCCTGATTTTTTAAGAACCGGAAAGTTTTCCCTTATATTGCAGGTGCCGCAGATTTTTACAAGCCCATCTTTTGAAATTGCATCATAAATAATCGTGTTTTCCGAGGATGCACCGCATCTGAAGCATTTATCCATGTTTAAAATAAATAGGAGTTCTTTTTAAGATTTCTTATAATATAGAATATCAATTAAAATAGGTATTTTTGCACATTTTCTATCCTAATAGGCTCTGTAACCGTGGCATTTCCGTTTATTATGAGTGTAGGAGACTGGGTTACATTGTATTTTTGGAGCAGACTTCTTATCAAATCAGAGTCCAGATTTATATCAAACGAATAAATAGTGATTTTGTCAGGCTCTTTGAGATAAACTTCATTAAGAAGCCTTCCGATTTCAGTGCTTCTTTCCAAATCAGGGTCTTTATTTGAATAAAAGAAAAGAATGGTGTTCATGGAAAGATTGCAGTTTTTTATCTGCGCCTGAATAAATTCAAGATGCTCCAGCTCCACAAGGGTATAAAATTTTTTTCTGTCCAAAACCTGCGGGTCATTTTTCCCGAATTTTTTTTCCATATCATCTATTATCTGCCCCTGAAATCCCAAATCCTGCGACAAATTCTGGAGGGAGTTATCTGTGCATATTGACTGATTAAAAAAAGAAGCATAAATTTTATCTTCAAATATTTTATATGCTAAACTGTCCTGGATGTTTGAAACTTTCTGGAATTCAAGAAAAGCAATGGAATTGCTTATAATGAAAACAAGGGCAAAAATTGCCGTCCCTATTATGAATGCCCAGAGATATCTTTTTTTATTCTGAAAAGGACGATTTTGCGTTGGTTCCATTTTTTTATTAAATATTCATTATTGATAAAATTATCTCCACTTTACATTTTTATGAAAGGCAGTATAGATTATTGAAACTATCCACCAGAATCCAAAAATTATAGAGAAGAATACGAAGAAGAGGAACATATTAAACAATAATCCCGGCACTTTTCCTGTTTTTCTCGTCGCATATCTCGTATAAACCGTGAAGATTACTATGAAAATGATTATGAATATCATCACGGGATTGCTGAAGAACAAAAAGGCAAATCTCTCCAGGATGTAGAGATTTATATTCCATGCGCCGGACAGGCTGAAATTAACAGTGCTGAGAAAAGCCAGTTCAGTGTTGATGGAGCTTATTGTTTTGAAAAGAGCATAAACCAAAACAACGACTGAAAAAACTATATTCAGTCCCGCTGTCGGGATTACAAAACTTCCCAAATCCCCGTATTTTTTTCCGAATATTTTCCTGTATTTCCAAAGATTTTTCAGCCATCCATGATACCACCGCCTTCTTTGAAGAAGCGATTCTTTGAATTTTGCAGGTGCAATAGTCCATGCAGGGGCATTAGGGCAGTTTTCAATCCTGTAACCCTCATATTGTATTCTTAGCGCAAGTTCCAAGTCTTCTGTTATATTCCCTACTTCATAGCCTCCGTGCTTTTTGAAAAATTCTTTTCTGTATGCAGAAAATGCCCCTGGCGTGACGAAAATAGCATCAAGCGCGGAGAATGCTTTTCTTAAAAAGAGCCCGAGAAGATATTCTGCCTGCTGAATTCTCTGCAGGATTGTTTTTGGCTTGTAAACAAGCATTGCAGGGCTGACGCACATTACTTTAGAGTCTTTGAAATACCTCACCATTCTGTTAACCGATTCAGGATGAACATAAGTGTCTGCATCCATCGTAAATATAAAATCGCCCTTTGATTTTTCTATTCCGAAATTAAGAGCGCTTGCTTTTCCCCCGTTTTCTTTGTGATAGACTTTCAGGCGGGGATATTTTTTTTCCAGCGCTTTCGCAAGCTGAAAAGTCTTGTCTTTGCTTCCATCATCTATAACCAGAACTTCAAAATCTTTGTAATTGGAAGCCATGATAGATTCAATTGTCTTTTGGATGGTGTCTTCTTCATTCCATGCAGGAATCAAAACACTGACAAAAGGCAATTCTTCGTCTGAAAAAAGCAGCTCTTTTCTTTTCTTGAAGACAGAATAGCTTAATGCATAAAATACTGTTGCTATCAAGCCGAGATATATTGAAGCATAAATAATGTAATCAATGAATTCCATTTTTTATGTTAATGGCATTACCGCCCAAAATTTGCTCCTTATTTCATTCGCAGTAATTAATTTATTTTGATAATAAAAAAATGAATTATTCAGCGGATTTGGATTATCAATTTTATATATTCCGAGCATCATCGGGCATTTGTTAAAAAAAGCTAGCATAGCAAGCGGTTTAATCTCCTTCATCTTGATTATTCCTCCTTCTTAAGAAAATCTTTCGGGTCATTGATGTTGAAATAATTGTAAAATTCATCGGAGAGCGATAATTCATTTGTGTGCCCTGCTTTCTTTTTCTTTATTAAATTCAATTCTGAAAATCTTTTTATGTGCTCATAGCCTTTATTTCCCCTTATTTTTATTACAACAGACTGCTTTATCGGCTGCTTGTATGCTATTATCGCCAGCGTTTCTTTTTCCGCCTTGGAAAATTCAGAATTCCCCATGGCAAGCCGGTTAACTATATCTGAAAATTCTTTTCTTATATCCATTTTCCACAACCCGTTTCTTTCAATAATTTCTATTGAGGAATCTTCCCTGCTGTATCTTTCTTTTAATTTTTCTATTAGCTCCTTTATGATTATGGGATTAAGGTCGGAAAGGGAAATCAGTTCCTGCATGGACAAGAATCTGCCTGAAATGAAAAATATGGCCTCAATTCTCTTGAGATACTCTTTCTCCCTGGCTTCATCAATTTCAGATGCTGTCCTGCTGGTGATGTCCATAAAAATACAAGAAGAATGAATATTTTAAAGGTTATCAATCCTTTAAATTAAATAATTTTTCAAAATCTAAATTTCTCCATTTCCTAGAGATAATGCCTAATTTAATGCAATTTCTGAAATTTTTTTTAACTTCGCGGAGATGCGATTTTGCAGAGGTTTTTTGCAGATATTCTTCAGGTAATTCTTTGTTGATTATCTCAAAAATTCTTGACATTTCCCATACAAGCCATACAACCCAGATAATTTTAATATAAACTTCTGCTCTTTTTAGGATTCCATCATCTTTTTTATGCTTAAAATATTCCCTGAAAAATATTTTCAGATTTTTTTCATATTTTAATTCAATAATTACATGGGC
>DATJPO010000069.1:0-7694 GCA_035506395.1 Candidatus Omnitrophota bacterium | reverse complement strand
CTAATTGATGGATTGCTTTCAAAAAAGGAATTTATGCCTTGTATCTGGCTCTCTGTTAATTGGGAGAATCCTCCTCTCTGTCCCGGATTCCTGTGCGAAAAAAACAGATATCCAAAGATAATATTGCCGGCGAGAAGAACTATTACCGCAACAATTAGAATTATGTTCATGCTCTTCTTCATAAATGGATAATCTGCTTTCTTATTTTTAAGCAGGATGGACTTAAAGTCCATTTTAATTATAAACTTTTAAAAACAATATTCATTTAAAGATAACATGCCGCCCCCTCTTGATTTTCTATTCCCACACGAAATAGGGATGGAGTTAATATATTCATTTGTAATTATCTTCTGCAGCCTGATGATTTATCGGGCAACAAAGGAAATGTATGAATTAAGCTCATACAAGGGAATAAAATATTTCAGAATGTCTTTTCTTTTCTTTGCTATTGCTTATTTTTTCAGATATTTCATAAATTTCTTTTTAGTGCTTTTCGCTTCGCCTGAAGCAAATATCTTTTCAGGGTATATCTTCCTCATTTCTTTATTTGTCTTCATGTATTCAAGCGCAATGGCGGTATTTTATTTATTATACAGCGTCATGTGGAAAAAATGGAATCACAGCAGGCAGAAGATTTATCTGTTCAGCATATTGTCTGCTATAATCGCGATTATAGGAACGCTTTTCAGGGGCATAGAAGTCTCTCTTCTCCTGAACCTGATTTTTTTGATATTCGCATTCATCATACTTCTGATAGCATACAAGGATTCAAAGAAAAAGCATAAGGAAAAGAGCCTGTTTGCGATATATCTTCTCTTGTTCATCTTCTGGGTTCTGAATGTTATAGACATTCTTCTTCCAAAATTTCTTCAGGTATACCAGATACTAATTTATCTCGCCTCAATTTCCCTTTTTATGATAATTCTATACAAGGTCCTAAAAAAAGCGGGTTCGGATTAATATGACTAAAAGGGGAAAGCTGGAAATAATGAGGGATATTCTCCTTGAAATCTATAATCATCATGATTCCATAAAGATAACGCCTCTTCTCCGAAAATCAAATATGTCTTCTGCGGGATTTAAGGGATATTATCATGAACTTATTGAGAAAGCCCTTATAAAAGAAATTAGTCATCATGGGAACAAGTTCATTTCGCTTACTGAAAAAGGGCACAGATTTTTAGAGAGGTACCGAACAATAATCAATTTTATTGAGGAATTTGAGCTTTAACTGCCGGGGCAAACTTATTTAAACAAATTTAAACTAAACAAAAAATGGATTTTTGCCCAAAATGCGGTGCTGTTCTTGTACAAAAGACTAAGAATTTAGGATGCCCGAGATGCGGATATTCAAGCAAGATTACGAAAAGCAAGGGGAAAATAACAATTTCTGAAAAGATGGGCACACACGAGAAGATAGGCATTGTGGCTGACAAGGGCGAAGAACCATTGCCTGTTGTTTCTTTTGACTGCAAAAAATGCGGAAATGACAAGGCATATTTCTGGACAGTGCAGACGCGTTCAGGCGATGAAGCTGAAACCAAGTTTTTCAAATGCACGAAGTGCGGGAATACAATTAGGGAATACAGGTAAATTCAGCTTCTTAAGAACATAAATTAATTTAAAGAATTCTTATTAAATAATTCAATGGCTAAGCCGACAATTGAAGAAGTTGCAGCAGATCTTTCAAATGTTCTTGAAATTGCAAATCATTTTTCTTATTTATGGGGAAGAGGAGCTCCGCTTTATGGCGAAGATGTTATCTTTACAGATACCTCTCTTGCGCAGGATGAAAGCTGGCATATGGCTGTTCAGCAAAATGGAGACGGGAAATTCTCTTTTAAAGCAAGATATACTAATGGCGGCTTATCTGTCTTGGAATCCTCAAGGATTATTCTTGATAATGGCTATACAGGAGAACCCGGAACATTGGCTCATGATTTCAAGGAATGCCTGATGAAGCCTCTTGGGGAATATTTGGCAAAAAAAGAAATGGAAAAGCTTGGGCAGTAATCTGATTCTCTGAAATAATTATTAAAATGGCCCCGAGGTTGAAACCGGAAATTTCTCGTTCGGTTCCATTCGCTTTGGTCATGGCCCCGAGGGGATTTGAACCCCCGACACCTAGATTACTCTTTTTTGAAAGGAAGGTGACCTGTCAGGAAACCTTGGTTTCATACGGTAAGAGTCTAGTGCTCTACCAAGCTGAGCTACGGAGCCATCGGCGATGTAGCGAGTAACCGCCTTTTAGCAAGAGGTTACTGTAAGGGGATGTGCCCCTCATGAGCTACGGAGCCATAACATAAAATTTGAGAAAATTCTTTAAATATCTATCTCTTGATAAGAAAATGCCAAAGAGAGCGAAGAAGATAATTGAAAAAGAGGAAATCAGGCACACTGACAGGGGAAAAGGGATTGCAAAAGAAAAAGATGTTTTTGCAGACTACAAGCACAAATGCCCAAAATGCGGATATGGAAAGGCAGAAATTATTGACATTGGAGCGCAGTATTCGGATGAAAGCGATTTGATTCTTATAAAATGCGGCAAATGCGGCTATACAGAGAGAACTGAAAAGAAAACAACCTGAATTCCACAATCTTTATATATAATCCAAAATATATTTTGAAATGACAAAGGTCATAAAAAAAGGGGGGAAGGAACAGAAATTTGTCCCCAACAAAATAAAGCGAGCTATTAACAAGGCTGCAATGGAAGCGAAGATGCCTCCTGCAGAAAGAAGAATACTCGTCAGGGTTGTTGGCGGCGCTGTCATCAAGGCTTGCAGGAAGAGAAAGACAATCAAGTCAAGCATGATAAGAAAGCTGATTGTCAAAAAACTTCAGTCAAAAGCAAGGCCTGTTGCCTTCACCTGGATAAGATACGAAAGAAGACACAAGGGAAAGAAGAGATAGATTTATTTCTTGTCTGATAAAATCCGCATAGCTTGGCGTTTAATGATGAGTTTTTATCATCTTATGATGCTTTCTCAAATTATAATATTCTATCAATGTAAGATTTATAATCAGCATATCCAAATCAGTAATCAATAAAAGGAATACTGAATGAGAATGGTGCAGGAAAAATCTGTAAATCTGATAAATCACAAATAATCCGAATATGGCAATTGCCATGGGATATGCAGCGCGTTTCTCTTTCCATAATGCAATCACCAGCCCTAATTTAATCAATCCATGAACTATGAGATAGACTGCAATGAATAATTGCACTGTATGGCTAAGGCTTCCGACTGAATTCAATATAAAATTTGCAACAAAATCATGCGCATCTTCAAGAAGTTCATGCAAGAAGATAATGTGAACCAAGTTGTAAATTTGTACAGATGTAATGAACAACAGGACAATTCCTGCTATTAATTCAAAGAAACTATAAATCCCCTTAAGGAAGATGCCTGCTCTGAATATTTTATGCTCATATTCTGATTTTAACATCTTTATTTTTTATTGCCGGCTTATATAAAAGTTATTAATGGTGCTTAAAGAACTCTATCTGGCGGAATCTTTTCATAACTTTTTCATAAGGGCCTTTCTCAACGAGAACTTTTGTCTGCGCTTCATTCAGCAGGCGGAAATCATAGTCGCTCACAGAGCCTTCAATCTTGTCCTTGCCCGGATATTTTTTCCATCGCGTTTCACTCTTTTTTTTGTATTGCAGAACCATTTTATCCCTCTTGTATACTAAGAATGATATTCTATATAAATTTTATGAGAGAACTTTTGATATCACCTCTTTTTCAAGATAAATAATAAAAGAACTGAACGAATATTCGCGGTATTAACTCGCGAGAATAATATCGCGCATAAATAATCGGTTTTTATTATTCTTTTCTGAATAAGATTAACACATGCAAGATTTAAATAATCATTTTTCCAGAATATTATAATTTAGATTTTGGAAGAGTTTTTTCTCCGGAATTCTAATTGAGGATAAAAAAGATGTCTTATGACGGCTCACACTTAGTCTGCGAGAAGTGCCTTGGCGACAAGCATTATTCAACCGTGGAAAAAAGATGGATTTGCGCGAGATGCGAACTGGAAGAAAGCGAAGAGAAATAATTCCCTTTTTATTATAATAATCCTTATAAATGAGAATAATGAATCCTGATCATGGCAGAAATTTCATTGCAAAGCGTATTAATGATACAGGGAAATGAAACCTGCGTGGCATTTTATTCTAACAAAGAAAGAAATGGATATGGGTTTATTGTTTATCTTATGAAAGACGGGAAAATTCAAACACCAATTGTAAGCACCATCCCCTATTATCCTTATAAAACTCAAGATGAGGCTCAGGAAGAAGGGGATAGCCTTGTCAGGCAGGTGCGAGCAATGAATTTAGGCGCGGAAAAATCAACAATCCTTGAAATACTCGGCGAAGAAGGAAGAAAAGCAGTTTTTGATGCTCTCAAAGGAGCTAATAAGCCTACTTCAAATCCTTAACCTTCCCGAAATCATAAGTTTCATTTTCTCCTATGACAAATATTTCTGAATCAAGAAGAACTTTCTTCGGAACTATTGAAATAAAATCATGATATACTTCCCCATAATCATTGACACTCATGCCTTCAACTATCTCAAAGAAGCTCGGCAAAACGATTAATTCCTTTCCTTTCGATCTCCCCACAAGAAAGCATTTGAACTTTTCTCTTTTTACCTTTAACTTGTCTGAAATGACAACAGACGGATGAAGATGCCCCAGGACAATTGTCTTTACTTCCTTGTCATAAATGGCGGGGAAATCCCTGTGCCCGTGAAGAAATGCAATTCCCTTATTCACATAATAATTTTTCATCCTGCTCCCATGATACTCTACTGCATCGTGATTTCCTTTTATGAGAATAATATCTTTTTCATCAAAATAATTTCTCAGGAATTCAAGAACATCTTCAAAAGACCTTTTTTCGCTGAATTCAAAGCCGAAATAATGCTTGATATCTCCCAGGAAAACTATTTTTTTCAGCTTATAACCGCGATTTTTTATATCTTCAAATATTTTCTTCAAATCTTCTATAATTCCTTTAATCTGCATTTCAGGAATTCCTATGCCTGCTGCCTTCAGCATGTGCTCATATCCGAGATGCAAATCTCCGACTGCAAGGATTCCATTTTTAGTAAAGAAAACTGTTTTTCCTATGAATATGTAATCTTTCTTATTTTCCATTAATTTATGACGCTGTTATATTTAAAAAACTACACTTCAATTTTTGAGAATAAATAGCTTCCTATTACTGTTGCTATTATTGTCAGGGAAGCAAGGACAAAGAGATCAAGAAGCAATCCAAGATGAGCAAGCCCTGTAAATGCAGCTCTTAATCCATCTATTCCATATGACAAGGGGTCAATCTGAATAATTACCTTGAAAGCATTTGGTAGATTGTCTACGGGAAACAATGCCCCGGAAAGGAAGAACAAAGGCATTATGACAAAATTGATTATGAGCTGGAATCCCTGCATATCTTCCAGTTTTGATGCAATTGCTGTTCCAAGAGCCGTGAACAGGACAGCAATCATGAACATGAATACCACCGCTACGGGAATCATTACAAGGCTTTTGGGCATGAAGCCTATAAGCATCGAAATTGCAAGAACAAGCAAACCCTGTATTGATGCGACAGTCGCTCCTCCAAGAGTTCTTCCAAGCATAATCCTATATCTTGAAACAGGCGCGACAAGGGTTTCTTTCAAAAATCCAAATTCCCTATCCCATATAACCTGAATTCCCATGAACATTGCAGAAAATAAAATGCTCATGCCTATAATTCCCGGAGCAAGAAATTCAATATAATTTCCTCCGCCCGCCTGCTGGAAAATAGGGCCGAGTCCAAAGCCCAGGGCAACAAGGAACAGTACAGGCTGCGCGAGAGAACCTATGACTCTTGCTTTTGAACGCCAGAATCTTTTCAGTTCCCTGAGCCACATTATGTAAATTGTTCCCATTATCTCCTCGTCCACATTCTCCTGTGAAGCCTCATGTGATCCTTGACAGACGCTGATTCTTCCCTTATATTATGCCCTGTCAGTTTCAGGAAAGCATCTTCAAGAGTTTTTGATTTAGTGTCTTTCTTTAATTTCCCCGGCGGGCCTATTTCTATTATTTTCCCGTTGTCTATTACAGCAATCCTGTCTGCAATCCTGTCTGCCTCTTCCATGTAGTGTGTCGTAAGAAAAACAGTCATATCCTCTTTTTTGCTCATGTTCTTTATGTATTCCCAAAGGAAATTTCTTGTCTGGGGGTCAAGCCCGAGAGTTGGCTCATCAAGAAAAAGAATCTTTGGATGATGAATCAAACCTCTCGCAATCTCCAAACGCCTTTTCATTCCGCCTGAAAATGTTTTTACCAAATCATTTCTTCTGTCCCAGAGTTCAACGAGCTTAAGGAGTTCTGTTATCCTGTCTTTTATTGCATTGGGTTTTATGCCATAGAGAACAGCATGGAATTCCATGTTTTCATATGCTGTCAGCTCATCATCAAGACTTGGGTCCTGGAAAACAATTCCGAAAGAATGCCTGACTTTATCCTGATTTGTTACCGGCGAGAAGCCATTGACTATTACATTTCCGGAAGTGGGATGAAGCAGAGTTGTTAGTATTTTTATTGTCGTCGTTTTTCCTGCGCCGTTAGGACCGAGAAAAGCGAAGACTTCTCCTTTTTTCACATTGAAGGAAATATTATCAACAGCTGTAAAATTTCCGAATTTCTTTATGAGGTTTTTCACTTCTATTATATTCTCCTCTGTTTTTTCCATAAATCAATTTTATTTTTTTTGTTTATAAATTATTCGTTCCATTTTCAAGTTAAGAAAATTTAACGATTGATGATTTTTTATTGATGTCCCCGCCCACCCTTAGGAAATGATAGTGTAAAGACCTGACTAAATATGCGCGATATTATCCTCGCTAGATGCTAATGCGGAATAGGCGTTACGGGATTATCATTAACAATTTTTATTCCTTAATTATAAGATACACAATTTTTATATAGTTCATCGTCTTTTGTAATTTATGCGATTTTTACAGAGGTGTAGAAGTCAGAGGTGCGGAAAATTCTTCGGAATTCTTCCTGAAATGCTTTCCGGGAGAATGACTAAAAAAATCAGCTGCCCCCACTGCGGGCATCTAAATTCAATAACGCTGATGACGAAGCGAAAGTATAAAGTGATGCTGTGAGATAAACCTTATCTGAACTAAGCGCATACTGAATTAACAGCGAGCGAAGAATGAGCGAGCGGTTATTTTATAAACTACAATTAAATCAATTCTTTATGGCATCATATCCAAAAGGACCGCAGAAACAGAAAATAGACTATAACATTGACAGGCAGACTTATGACGAGTTTGTCAAAGCGTGCAGCCACAAGGGCTTTGCTCCGCAGGTTATTGTTGAGAAGCTGATGAAGAAGTTTACCGAGACGGGACAGATGTAATAAAAGATGGCAAAACAAGAAAGGCATTTGCACAGAAAAGGAATATTTCCCGTAGCAGGAATTATTTTATTAATAATAGGGATTGTCTGGTTTTTGAATGATATTAATATTTTCTCAATAAATCTCCCATGGGTTCCTTTGGTTTTGATTGTTATTGCAATCGGGCTGATTGTGAATAGGGTTTATAGAAGAAGATAGTTATAGAAAGACGTAAATATTCAGAATTATTCTAATTAAAAAGAAAATGAGTTA
>DATJPO010000068.1:0-4643 GCA_035506395.1 Candidatus Omnitrophota bacterium | reverse complement strand
ATAATTTCAAAATCAAGGACAGGCGCAGCGGTTTCTGTAAGTGAAATTTTGGGGCAGTTCTCACTGAAATTCCTTATCCTATTTCTTATTGTAATTTTAATATCCGGAATTATTTCTTTTTTTCTGACAAAATTCCTGTCCGTATTTTTTTCAGATAAAATAGGAAAAATAAATTATAAAAAAATTTCAATTGCAACTATCATAATTCTTACCGTTATTGTGACGCTTGTTTCCGGATTTTTTGGATTGTTTGTTCTCGCTGTTTCAACGCTTACAGGGATTTATTGCATTTCGCTCGGAGCCAAAAGAACAAACATGATGGCATGCCTTCTTCTTCCTACGATAGTTTTGTATTTATTTTAGGTTATAGGATGATTTCAAAGCTTCAAGCCTTGCAGTAATATCTTTGGCTATTCTGAATAATTTATGTCTCAGGCGGCCTTCCAATACAGTCCTGTCATCTGAAAGAACTCCTGTCCCATTTCGTATATCAGAAAGTTCACCTTCATACAAAAAATTAGGTATGCCTTTTTGGTTAAGAAGGTTTATAGTCATTTGATAAGCAACAGAATGAATTTTTTGATTATATTGTTCATGATTTAATCCAGTATGACGGTCAAGTATAGTAAGTAAGTCCCTTTCATTAAGATGCCCGATTTTTGCATCAGGATTGAAAAAAGTGTCGGATTCCTGGAAATAAATTAAATCTTTGTATTTTGACAGTCCGAGAGGAATATAAAGGCTTTGCACAAAATCTCTTATTCTCAGCCTCTCTTTAGAATCAAGAGTACAAATCAATATTCTTCCTTTATTTTCCATCGGGAAAATGACAATAAAAGGCTTATAAATTTTATGATTTTTTGTTCTATCTTAAAACCACTGCTTAAGACTTTCCTGTTTTTCAGGCTCTTTTCCAAAGATGCTGTCAACATATCTTTTTACAAGTTCAAGATTCTGTTTCATGTAATTTGAAAGATGATACTTTTCAGCGAGATTCAGTGCAGGTTCAAGATATTTCTTTATTCCGCCTTCATTTACAGTAAAAATTAGTTTGCCCCTGCAGGAAGGGCATCTGCCTGTGAGGGGCGGCCTTCTTACTATCTCATTGCAGCTGACGCATCTGAAATCCTGATTGGAAAATTTCCTCAGGTTTCCTTTTAAATCTTTTAAAAAATGCCTGTCAATCATCAAGCGGACAGTGTCTATTGTATCTGCAGCCCTTATTTTTTCAACCAGGCCCATTTGGTGCTGCACTTTTTCACCCATCGTGCCTAGAAATTTATATGAAGAGCAGACAACACCATCATTAAAGTTAGAGGTATCGTGAGTGAAATTCAGCCCGACAAAAGGATCTTTTCCTTCTTTCAAAGCCGATTTTATGTTGGGAAATTTAATTTCAGAGGAATGTTTTTTCTGTTCTGCGGCGCGGTAAAGTTCAAGAGAATATTCGAAATCCGGAACAATTTCCAAATCAAGAATTTGCTCATCTACTTCTCCGGCATTTATTTTCCCGTTTAAAACAAGAGGGGCATCTTGTGTTCCGCCTCTGTGACTTGGAAGGAATGTTCTTGAAAAATTAAGCAAGACATCAAGAAGAAGCATGATTGCGGCTTCATCGCCGTCACAATCTCTTCTTATTGCAGCATGCATGTAGGGGCTGGCATATAATCCCTGCGAATTTGAGAATCCGATTATTCTGCAGATTACCCCGGCGCAATTGTGGGGCGCCATGCAAACTCCCAGTTGCCCTATCAAATCACGCCTGTCTTTTACGTTGTAAAAAGGCTCCTGCTTGTAAAATTTCACAAGAAGCTCGTCAATAAATTTCGCAATCCTCATAAAAACATCATCTGCTCTTTCATCAGTGCTTTCAGAAGAGCTTGGAAGGAGAATGTCGTGAGGCATCATTTCCAGAATTTGCTCATCATTAACAAGCTCATTGCCGTAAATATCAGTTCCATATCCAAGTTCCTTTAATTTTTCAATGCTTACAGATATTTCCTTAGGCTTGAAGGCTGTAATCGGAAGTTCTGTTGCATCAAATCTTATTGTGCCGTCTTTGTTAACCTGAAGATTATTTTTTGCCCTCAAAATTCCCTTTGAAAGATTTTCCATCTGTTTTCCAGCAGATGAAAGCCCCCTTACTCCTTTTATCAGCACAGGCATTTCATCATTCTTTAATCCAAGTTCATTCTGTGCTTTTTCAAAATAATATTTTATATCAAGAAGCTGGGAAGAATAAGTGGAGGAATTTTTATGCTGTTCGCATGGAGTGAATCTTTTTTCATTGCATTCTCTGCAATAATACATCTTTCTTGTTTCCCCTTTGCATTTTTCACATACGGGATAAATAGTGTCTTTTTTGCATTTTTCACAATAAAATAAAGGAAAATCACTTTTTATGTTTCCTACTTTTATTGCATCAAGAATATTTCTTAATCGTCCGCCTTCTTTACCGACAGGAAAAAGTATATTTGGGCTTCCTGTTAATTTTCTTAATTTTGCTTTTTCAGGCCTGCCCATTCTGGCGCCGATAAATTCTCCTGCTTTATCCTTGATAATCAACGGTTTTGTCAGTTCATTTATTATGGAGAGAATTTCTTTATTTTCCTGGATAAAATTCCCTATTTTTATTTCAAATTCAGTGAAATTCATTGCGTCTTTCAGGAGTATCTCATCTTTCTCTAAAAATTCCAGATTAAATCCAAGATTTGCAAAGATAGCTCTGCTTATCTCGCGCTCTATGACTACATTTTCAAGTGTTACCTCATGCTCTATTCCCAGCAATTCCAGGGTTCTTTTGCCGTATTGGAATCTTTCTCTCTCAGATTTTGCATAAGGGAGTATTATCTTTTTATCAAGTCGTGCATATTTGAGCCACTCAATCAGTCCAAGAAATTCGCTTCCGGAAATTTGATTCCAGAAAAAAATAAATCTTGGGTTTAAAGGGATAAAATTGGCTCTGCTTATTTCAAGAGCCTCATCAAAATTTACTGTGAAAGGATTTATTTTCTTTTCAAGCTCAGGGTTAATCTCTCTCAGATCCAGTCTCCACCATTCCTCAACATATCCTGGTTTGATGAGTTTCGCATTTCTGTTCGCCAAATCACTTAAAGGAAAAAGCAGATCTCCAAGATAAATAATCTCATCTACATCATTGTAAATTTTTTTCGCATCCTGTGAAGTCATTATTTTTCTCACGCTGCCATTGCTGAGTTTCACGATGGGCCCGTCAACATTATCGCAGGTTGTAACAACCATTCCTTTAGTGGGCTTTTCTATTTTCAGCTGGGTGCCTATGGCAATGAAGCTGTCTGTTATTCCCATTGTGGCTGGATGAAGTGATGCCGCAGAGAACCCGCTGACTCTTCCTCTTCCATATCGGAACCTGAATGCTCCGCTTCTTGATGGGTGCGCAAAAACAGGTCTTCCGGCAACTAAATCCTTAATATAAACAGGTCTGTCATCATCCGATATTTTTATTTCCTTAATTGCATTTCTTCTTTCATGCAGTTCAATGTATTCATTCAAAAAATCAAAGCCGGAAGTAATAAACCCTTTTGATTTTATTCCTTTCAAAAGCCTGAATCCCTTTGGGGCTTTTTGTGCCAATCCTTCTGAAAAAATAAGGCACATTCCCCCCCTGATATAATTTGTGTCAACTCTTTGCAGATTCTTGTAGTTTGAAACCTCCTTCTTCTCTGTTGGCTCGCCTGCAATTTGTATCGGAAGATGCTTCGCGAGAAATTCTATTTCTTCATCAGTAGGCATATATTGAAGATTGTTTATACGCTCATGATAATCATGGTTTTCAGTCACATACCTCTTGATTTCATTTTCATCAGAATCATATTTTGCATATCCGAATAATTCTCTTAAATAGTCGATAAGCATTAATACAAGGCATGATGCGGTTGTTCCTGCGCTTCTTACAGGGCCTGAAAAATAAGCTGAAAAATAGTCCTCTCCTTTTTTTGTTTTCATGAGTTTTAGCCCTGTAAATCCTTCTATGGGGCTGGAAACAACTCCAAGAGTAAGGTAAGCAAATCCTATTCTTATTCCTGCTTCAATTGCTTCAAGAAGGCTTGAAAACTGGCAGAATTTCTGTTTTGCAACTTCTTCTGCAATCTTAAATGCGACAGCAGGGTCCAATTTTCCAAAATCTTTTTCCAAATCAAGAATCCTCTTTGCAATCCCTGAACCCTCCATTTGGGGGTAGATTGTGGAGATTAATCCTACAACTTTTTCAGCCATGCTCTTAGCCAAAGGCACTTCTATTTTGTTGACAGGGTCCAGTCCTTTTGCTCTTGCAATTTCAGAAACAGAATAATTCTTCTTGATTTCATTTTCAAGATTTTTGAAATATGTTTGTGTGTTCATTGCAGTAGTATTTCAGTTGCCCCCTGCCAATGATTTTCTTTTTCTCCTACTCTGATTATTCCTCTTGGAAGATGGGAAGTTCTGTTCCATAAATAATTAAACAAAATAACCTGTATCCCTTTTTCAGCGCATTTTATGCTGATATCTAAATTATCCTCCAGGATAGTGGAGATTCCGCGTGAAAGGCAATATCCCGATTTGTCCAAACCGGAAGTCTGAAGCCCGTATTGCCCATTATGGAAAATTTCTGAAAAAATATTCCC
>DATJPO010000067.1:0-5542 GCA_035506395.1 Candidatus Omnitrophota bacterium | reverse complement strand
ATAAAGGCAAAAGGAGCATCAGAAAGCGCTCAGGAAAAAGTCAAAAAGAGCGGCGGGGAAATAATTTTACCCAAGAAAAGCAAAGAAGAATAATTATTACCTCTTGTCACATTTTTCTTTATAAAAGAAAAACATAGGCTTTCTAAAAAGAAACTAATATTGTTAGCGAGCTTATAATACGCATATTTGTTCAGTTCTCTGGGGATATCACCTCTTTTTTGAAGGTTTGGGCGTCAGCATTTCTTCTAGGAGATGCAGAACCTTGGTTCTGCTACTGAAATCTTTAAAAAGCAAAATCCATTGTTAAAGACGAAGATAAAATGGACCTTAGAGGCATTCTGAAATTCATTCCGGAGGTTAAATCGCCTGAAGAGAAAAAGCTCGGCTTTAAGGAAAAAGCAAAATGGACTATTATTGTCCTTCTTTCTTTCTTCATTCTTGCAAACATACCTCTTTTCGGACTTTCAGCTAATGCGCTTTCCAGATTCCAGTATCTTGCAGTAATTCTTGGAACTGATTTCGGAAGCATAATCTCTCTTGGTATCGGGCCAATTGTAACTGCCTCACTGATTTTGCAATTGCTCGTCGGTTCCGGAATGGTAAGAGTGGATACGACAACAAGCGAAGGAAGAAAATTCTTCCAGGGAATCCAGAAACTGCTCGTATTTTTCTTCACTGTTCTTGAGGCATTGATTTATGTATTGATGCAGGGGCTTCAGGCTGCTCCGGGATTTGCATGGCTTGTCATACTCCAGCTGATACTTGGAGGGCTGGCAATCTTCTACATGGATGAATTAGTAGGGAAATGGGGACTTGGACAAGGGACAAGCCTGTTTATCGCAGCGGGAGTTTCATGGCGACTTATAACCAATTCGCTGCAATTCATAGATCAGCAGGGAAGGAACTGTCTTCTTGATTTTGCAAATGTTCCATGCTCCGGAAAAATATTAGTCATGATACAATCATTAATAACAAGGCAGAATATAGAATTGCTTTCTGCAGCGGGTGCGATTGCAGTAACTGTCGGGATATTTTTGCTTGTCATCTGGGCGCAGAGCCTGAAAATAGAAATTCCCTTATCTTTCGGGAGAATAAGAGGATATAATGTAAGCCAGCCATTGTCTTTCTTTTATGCTTCCAATGTTCCTGTAATTTTAACAGCGGCACTTATCGCCAACATCCAGCTATTCGGAGGAATTTTCCAGAATGCGGCATCTGTCTGCGCATCGGGGGCATGCACGGGACTGGCTCAGTTTGCATCACATCTTACTTTCCTTGGACAATTCTCACAGGGGCAGGCAATTTCAGGATTTGCTTTCTGGATAGGCTCCACAAACATACTTGATTTGATAATAAGAGGCGGATTTTTGCCAAGATATGTTTTGCAGGGAGTTTTCCATGCATTATTTTTCATGATTTTCTCAACAATGTTCTCCATATTCTGGGTAAAAACATCAGGGCTGGATGCAAAAACACAGGCTCATAAAATAAGTTCTTCCGGACTGCAGGTAGCAGGATTCAGGCAGGATGAAAGAGTTTTAGAGACTATCCTTGAAAGATATATAATGCCGCTCACTGTTATGGGCGGAATGGCTGTCGGGCTTTTGGCTGCACTGACAGACGTAATGGGAGCAATAGTCGGCGGAACATCCATACTCCTTGTCATTATGATTACAAATCAGTTTTATCAGTCAGTTGTCCAGCAGCACCCGGAAATTATAAATCCCTCATTAGGAAAGTTCGTCGGAAAATAAATTCACATACTTTAAAAAGGATTTTTATCTCATAAAAACATGATAATTGATTTCAGCATAATAAGGAATTTTTTCATTGCATCTCCCAATGGAAACCTGCTTGCGGAATTGAGCGTTGTCGCAATTTCCTTTTTAGTCATGCTTATTACAACACTGATAACAAAACTCGTTACAGACCAGAAAAGAATGAAGGAGCTTAAAGAAATCCAGAAAGCATGCCAGATAAAACTACGGGATAATAAAGGCAATATGGAGGATATGAAAAAAATTCAGGAGGAAATGATGAGGTGCAATATGGAACTCATGAAGCATTCTTTCAAGCCGATATTGTTCACATTTATTCCTCTGTTGTTGCTAATCGGCGCAATGGGGCAGATTTATGCTTATACGGGACAGGTTGTTCTTTCAAGCTGGATTTGGTGGTATATAATTTCAGGATTAGTATTCAGCATTCTTCTGAAGAAAATTCTCAAGGTGTATTAAATGGCAGAAAATCAGGAAATTGTCTTTAAGCTAAGCATGTTTGAACAGCAGATTCAGCAATTGCAGCAGCAATATGAAGCTGTTGAAAGAGGACTGATAGAACTTCAATCGCTGCATTTGAATCTTGATGAAATTCCAAACTCTATTGACAAGGAAATTTTCGCCCAGATTGGAAAAGGCATTTATGTCAAAGCAAAAATAATCTCTGACAAGCTTATAGTGAATGTCGGAGAGAATAATTTTGTGAACAGAGATGTTCCTGAAGCGAAAAAATTAATTGAAGAGCAGATAAAAAAACTGAACAGCATAAAGACAGAATTGGAAGACAATATTGAACTCACTAACAAGGATTTTGCAAAACTTATTGAAGAATACAGAAAAAGCCAGTCGCAGATATAAAGTTTAAAAATTCGGCTTTGCTTGTTGCTCCATGTTTGAATCCTTGATTAATCCCAAAAAAGCAGAACGAAAACCATGGGAAATGTTTTTTGTCGGGCTGATTTATGCAACTTTATCCATTCTTCTTGTTAAATGGTTTTTCTCGGGAAATGATATACTTTCAAATTATTCGGGAATACTCATAGTAACATTCTGCGTCATGTTTTCCCTGCCTTTCATGTATTTCATGATAAGGAGAGAGGAAAAAGAAGATGAGAATATAGAAAATTTCAGGGATGTCTGGAGAGTCCATAATGACGCTATTTTTGCATTCATGTGGCTGTTTCTCGGATTTCTTGTCGCATTTTCCTTCTGGTATATTTTACTGCAGGATACAAGCTTGTTTAATGCTCAGATAGGCACTTACTGCCAGATAAACAGCCCAGGCAACATACAGGGATGTATGAGCCAGTATATCTCTGGGCAGGCTGCAACTTCAGCAGATATTTCATCAGGAACCTTGAGATTTTTTTCAATCCTGGAAAATAATCTTCTTGTAATGATATTTACGCTTATATTCTCCCTGATTTTCGGGGCTGGCGCAATATTTGTTCTGGCATGGAATGCCAGTGTCATATCTGCAAGCATAGGAATATTCACAAAATACAGCCTCGCGGAAATTCCGCTGGGACTGGCAAGATATATGATTCATGGATTTCCGGAAATTGCGGCTTATTTTGTTGCGGCGCTTGCCGGCGGTATTTTCGGCGTCGGAATTGCAAGGCATGGAATAAAGGACAGAAGATTCCTAAAAGTAGGGCAGCATGCTGCAGTATTAATCGGAATTGCAATTTTCCTTTTGGTAATCGCAGGGCTGATGGAAGTTTATCTTACTCCTCTGCTATTTCAATAAATTCACAAATTTTAAAAGCGAAAATAAAGTCTTAAATTAATGAATATCTTGCTGTTGCTTCCGATTTTCATAAGCTTCCTTATAACTCTTTTTGCGATGCCCTTCTGGATAAAAAAGGCCAGGCAAATCAATCTCTTATGGGAAGATATGAACAAATTTGAAAAAAAGAAAAATGTTGCGGGCTCCGGCGGTATAATCGCGGTCATGGGGGCGATAATCGGAGCATTTCTTTATATCGCAATTCAGATATTTTATTTTAAGCAAACAGATGGCTCGCTTATCAGCCTTTTTGCATTATTAACTTCTTTATTGCTCGTAGCTGGAGTAGGATTAATTGATGATTTATTCGGATGGAAAAGCGGAGGACTGTCTATACGCTCCAGAATAATTCTGATTTTATTTTCTGCAATTCCGCTAATGGTTATCAATGCAGGAAATTCAATAATTCTCGGAATTAATTTCGGAACTTTATTTCCATTGGTAATTGTACCGATAGGAATTCTCGGCGCAACAACCACATTTAATTTTTTGGCAGGATATAATGGGCTCGAAGCAAGACAGGGGATAATTCTTCTTTCTGCAATGGCTTTTGTCACATATTTTACAGGGAATGCATGGCTGAGCGTCATTGCATTATGCATGGTAGCTGCATTGCTTGGCTTCCTGATATTCAACAGAAATCCTGCAAAAGTATTTCCGGGAGATGTCCTGACATATTCCACAGGCATTTTAATAGCAGGGATAGCAATATTGGGAAATGTGGAAAAAATTGCAATATTCTTTTATATTCCCTATATGCTTGAGACAATTCTTAAATCCAGAGGAAAGCTTAAGAAATATAGCTTTGGAAAGCCGAATCAGGATGGAAGCCTGGATATGGCTTATGAGAAAATTTACGGATTGGAGCATTTGGCAATCAAAATCCTGAAAAAAATAAAGCCAAGCAAAAAAGTTTATGAAAATGATGTTGTGAACCTGATAAATGCATTTCAGGTAATCATTATAATCCTTGGATTTATTATTTTCTTAAAATAACTAACCTTTTAAATGAACAATATATTAATTTAAAATGAAGGACGAGGAATTGAAGATAAATCTTTCGGGCGCGGGAACACTGATAAAAAAAACTTCTGATTTATTGAAAAATAAGAAAGTGCAGATTGGACTGACAATCCTGATTCTTTCTGTAATAGTGATACTCTCAACGATGATGAGATTGTCCAATCTTCCCCTTCTCGTGGATCATACTACCGGGAATTATACTCTATCCGATCCTGATGCATTATACTGGATGAGGCTGGAGAACATACTGATTCAGGGCGGGAATTTAAATGGAATAGACTCCATGAGGTATCCTTCGCTGAATATAACTTATACTCATGAACTTCTTCCATATATCATTGCAGATTCATATAAATTTATCCATACCTTTAATCTCAACATAACTTACCAGTTTTTGGATGCAATTTATCCGGCTTATGCCTTTGCCATAAGTCTTGTCATATTCTTTTTTCTTGTTTATGTTCTCACAAAATCAAAAGTTGCATCTCTTATAGCATGCGGATTTCTTGCATATTCCCCCGCTTATCTTTTCAGGACAATAGCCGGAGTTTCTGGGCATGAAGCTCTTGGAATGCTCTTTTTATTTGCAGTTTTCCTTGTTTTTGCGCTCGGGCTAAAAAGATTCCACAAAAACTGGCGTCAAACAATGGTCTGGGGGGCAATTCTGGGAATTGCCACGACTTATTCTCATGCAGCATGGGGAGGAACAATTAATTTCATATTTCTCATTCTGCCAGTGTCGCTATTGCTGTATTATCTTTTCAATATAGAAGAAAGCAATCTAAAACTTAAGATGAAATTCATCATGTTTTATTTGATTTGGATGATTACTTCTTTGCTTGCAACATTCCTTGTTCATCTTACTCCTTCAAGAATATACACCCTCTTTACATCAAGCCAGGGAATTCTGGTTCCTTTTGTTTTAGCTTTTGCCATAATAGAAACCCTGATT
>DATJPO010000066.1:0-19515 GCA_035506395.1 Candidatus Omnitrophota bacterium | reverse complement strand
TTAATCTTTTAATTTTAACTTCTCTTTCCTTCCCAGTAATTCCGCACTTGAAAAAATCAGCTCCAAAGCCAAACGCCAAGTCAGCAATAATATTCTCTTCTGTTTCCCCGCTTCTGTGCGAGAAAACAAGTTTTATGTTATTGTCTTTTGCCAGTTTGCATACTCTTTTGACTTCTGTCAGAAATCCTATCTGGTTTGGCTTGACAATCAGCGCGTTTACGCTCCTGTTTTTTATTGCCTCGCTCAGCCTGTTGTAATTGGTAGTTGTCAAATCATCCCCGACAATTAATCTGTCAGGATATTTTTTTCTCAGCTTTGCAAAATTCTTGAAATCTTCCTCGTCAAAAGGATCTTCAATATAAAATAAATCGCAGTTGTCAATCAGGCTTGAAATGTATGAAAAATGCTCATCATCAGTTCTGTTGAAAACAGGATTATTGTAATGATATTTTTTTCTCCTGAAAAATGTGGAGCTGGCGGCATCAATCCCCAGAGGAATGCTGAGTTTTCCGAGAATGTCAAGAACACTTTTGTCAGTAAGTGAAGTTATCCATGCATCCTCATCATTCTTTTTTCCTGTAAAATTGCCATCTTCTTTTTTTAATATTAATCCTGCCTGCTCTTTAGCTGTTTTCATTATTGCAAATGCCTCTTCAATGTTATTTGTCTCAGGCACCAGAAGAAATTCCTGAAAATCCGGTTTTTTCCCGCTTGTTTTTGAATGCATTCCCCCGCCTATGCAGTTGCCCGCCAGCCTCGGAAAATTCTCAGCGCTTGGATTTATCAGCTGCCAGATTTCTCTTTTCTGCTCTTTTGCAAGCGCTTTAAGGACAGCGGATTCAAGCGCGAATGAGGTGTTTGCGCCAACCTGCCTGTCAATTATGTCCTCTATTCTTTTCAAATCATCGAACTTGTCTATGTTTTCCTTTGAAAAATATCCGCTGAAATCTTTTATTTTTTTTATGTCGTCGCTTATTGTTTTTTTGTAAGGCTCTGCTTCATTTTTCCCCCGGGATTTTCCCATCGGCGCGCTCGCGCCGAAATCCCCGGCGTTTGTTTTTATTGAAACAAGAATTGTTTTTTCGCCCCTTGAATCCGGAACCTCTTTGGCTGAAACGGATTTGATTACAACCATGATTTATGAAAAGATTTGGATGTATAAAAAGTTAATTGAGGAAATAATATTAATGTATACTAGTTTTTTCGGGAAGCCTATGTTTTTATTTTCTAAAGAAAAAAGTGGCAAAGAAAGAGTGGCTATTCTTCTCCGCCCTCGCCTGCTCCGGATTCTTCTTCAGCTTCATCAGCCTCATCATCGGGATTTGCAAGCTCCATTATCTCGCCTTCTTTTGCAATCTCTTCTTCAGTTGATTCTTCTCCTTCGGACATTCTATCCTCAGACTTTGTCCTTATTCTCTTCAGCTTTTCCTCTTTCTTTGTAGGCAATGGCCTGTTTACAGAAATAGGAAGAATTCCTGAATCAAATTCCATCTCTGCAATTTTCAGAGGATCAAAATGAATTTTCTCAAGTTCATCGCTGCTGATTTTTACAAGCAAAGGGGCATTCATTGCAATCTGCAAAGCCCTTGCTCCCAAAATTCTTGAAATTTCGTATCTTGAAAACTGTGATTTGTTCATTTTTTGTTATTTTCTTAGCGAAGCCTGTGCAATGTCTATTTTAGATGCTTTTCTAATTTTTTAAAGATTTCCCGCTCTGTCTTTTCAATCAAGTCCAGGACAGAATAGAACTGCTCTATTTCCATTTCCTTTGCCTCGCCTTTCTGCATTGCGTGGATTATTCCGTCAGAACTTGAAACAGTAACTCTCGCTTCGCTTATTGCCTCTTCTTCTGCATTAGGGTCCATTATAAAGTGTTCTCCTATTTTGTGGGCTGTAAGTGATATCGGCAGTTCTTTCATCAAAGGTATTCTTTCGTTGCTTAATTCTCCGAATTTGGCTCTTCCTGATTCTTCATCATACTCCGGAATTCTTGCTGTTTTCAGCGCAGCAATTGCTCCTATTCCTGCTGCATCAAGAAGATTTCCATCATCATTCAAGGAATAAATGTCAATCATGACTGTCCATACTTTTTCTCCTTCCTTTATGCACAATTTTTCAAGCTGTATGAATTTGCTTTCTCTTATTCCTCTGTCAATTATTCTTGCAAGTTCTATTGAAGGGAATTTTGGAGGTCCGCTCTCAAAATGAGGCGAGCTTAAAGGAAGAAGCTCCGCATTAACCATGAGGTTTCCCCTGTCTTTTGAATCAGGGTAAGGTGTTCCGACATCCATTTTTACTCCGACAATGACTTCTGTCTTTCCTATTCTGACTTTTGCGCTTCCTTCTGCATTTTTTGAAACGCCTGTCTCAATTGAAATTTCCCTGAATTCATCGGGCTTTCTGCCGTCAAATCTTTTTCCTTCTGAAAGGAATTTTCTTATTTTCTCGCCGTTCAATTCTGATGTTTCCATTTTATTTATGTTCCTCCACGCTTTTCTTCAAAGCGTCTTTTTGAATTTCATAAATTTTCTTTGTTGCTTCTCTTGCAAGCTTTACAGCTTCCTTTAATTGCTCTGTGCTTATTTTTCCATCAAGCTGAATGTGAGTCATTTTTCCGTCAGGAGTCATTGTTATAGGAATATCTGTTGCGCCTTCTCCCTCTTCCCAATCTTCCTCGTGCTTGTTGACGTCAACTACTAACTGCTTGTCAAGTTTTCCTATTGAAACGCTTGAAACAAGATTTTTCATGGGTATTCCTGCCTGTGCCAGAGCCATTGCAGCAGCGTTTATTCCCGCGCATCTTGTTGATGCATTTGCCTGGATTATGTTTATGAAAACATCAACTACAGCGTTAGGATATTTTTCAAGCATTAATACCGGCTCGAGTGCCCATTCAGTTATCTTTGAAATCTCCGTGCTTCTTCTGTTGCTTCCCGGCTTTATTCTTTCATTTACAGAAAAGCTGAGCATGTTGTATTCGCATCTAAGCACTCCTTTCTTGGGATTTTGCGCGTGCTGCGGATGCATTTTTCTCGGCCCGTAAACAGATGCAATTGCTATTGTTTCCCCGAAAGCGAATATTGCGCTCCCGTCTGCATTAGGGATTACTCCGACTTTTGCAGTGATTGGGCGTGTCTCATTGATTTTTCTCCCGTCAGGGCGTTCAAAATTTGATTCTGATTTTTTTGCAGCCATTTTATTCTCCGTATGCTGTCCTTAATTTATTCAAATAATCTTTTCTTTCTCCTTTGCTAAGAACTTCTCCGACTCCATTGTCCATCATTTCAAGATACTGAACTTTTAATTCAGTTCTTTTTGTTTTGTCTGTTGTTCCTTTTAATGTTTCCAGTATTTCATCCAACTGTCCTATAGCGCTCATTTTATCCATCATTTTCCCTTCTCCTCCTTTGCAAACCATTTCTCTACTTTTTCAGTGAGCCCCTCTTCAAAGAAGTTGTCAACGATGAACATTATTGCTTTCTTTGCGAACAATTCCTCTTCTGTTGTTTTTCCGCTTATCCAAATTACTCCGTTCTGCCCGACAGTTATATCGCATTTTGTGTGCTCTTTTATCAGGTTTATCATGCTTCCTTCTTTTCCGATAACGCGGGGAACCTTGTTTGAATTTATTCTTATTACAATTCCGTCTTCAATTTGTCCGAGCCCGCTCATTCTTATTGTCAAATCAATTCCCCTCTTGTTTACATTTGTTATTTTTGAAACAACAATGCTTCCGACATCAAGAACTTCTGCCAGCTCTCCTTTGTTGACATAGCCCGGAACTTCGCTTAATGATAAAAATGCAGATTCAGGTGTGTCTATGTCAATAAACCATCCGTTTGAAAGAACATTAACAACCTCGCCAATAACAGCATTTCCTCTTCTTGGCTGATATGGGCCTGAAACAGGAATTATTTTTACAAGATTATTTGTTTCTTCCACAACTCCGAATCGCAGAGCCACTATTTCCTCGTTTCTCTTTTCAGTCCATTCGCCGGGCAGAAAATCTCTTCCTTTTGCAATGACTTCGCCGGGTATTGCTACTTTTCTGTCGCTCATTTTAATCTTTCAACTCCTCTGTCAGAGCAGAGCCGTGAGTTACTGAATTTAATTTATCATAGAAATCCATGACAAGTCCCGAGGGAATGCTTAAGTCCGCCTGAAGAGAGCCGTTTGAAAGCCATTCTTCATTTGCCTTGTAAGTA
The DNA here is from genome assembly GCA_035506395.1 of Candidatus Omnitrophota bacterium. Classification (GTDB taxonomy): domain Archaea; phylum Nanobdellota; class Nanobdellia; order Pacearchaeales; family GW2011-AR1; genus JAKLIN01. The sequence goes on along the minus strand of DATJPO010000066.1, from coordinate 15,310 downwards.
TTGATTATTCCGTAAATTTTCCCTGTATGCATCGCAGGTATTGTTACTCTGATTTTTTTCATCTTCACTGATATTGGTATAATTTTAGTTATTTGTTCAAGAATATCGTTAATTTGATTTTCAACCGGTATATTCTTTATGTTCACATGTGCTTGTTCAAGTGCATTTTTAATTCTTTCGCTTGTGTGCGGATTCCCTGTTCTTGGATCCACTGAATTCTTTGCCAGAAAATCAATTACCTGTTTTATTCTCTTTTCTCTTTCCTCATCACGAAATTCCTGTGTTGTGAGAATCTCCCCTTTTTTCACTATCTCGCTTATTATTTGGTTTGCATCATCTGTTCCGAAAGCAGCGTTTAATTCAGAGCGCGATGCGGCAAAGCCTTTCTTTATGTCTGTGAATATCTTGTCAGTTTCAGCGCCGGGATTGTTTCCCAGTCCTTTCCTGAACTTTAATGCTGAATCCAGGTCAACTATGATTTCAAAATTCTTGCCGGCTTTTTTTATCCTTGCGGTTGTGTCAGTCATATTAAATACGCACCCCCAATTTTCCCAGTTCATCTTTTACTACTAATCTTTGCAAATCATCTCTAATTTCCATTGTGCCGTTAAGAATTTCGCGTGCTAACTTCGAGATTACTCTTTGGGAATAATCAAAAAGAGCTTTTAATTCCTCTTTAGAAAGATAATCTCTTAATTCCGGACGTTCTGATAATAATCTTGAGGCTTCGGCATAGCCTTTGTTTCCAACCAATGGTTTAACCTGCTCCTCATAAGCTTTTCTTGCTTCTACTTCATTCATTTTAATCTTTTAACCCCCACGTAACTTTGTTCCCCAAAAGTATAACCTTCTATTGATGCAGTTTGCCTGTCTTCCGAGTCATCTGCATCATAATTAATCTGTGAAAATCCTGCTTCTCTCGCAGCAGCCTCAGTTAATCTTAGAATATTTTTAACAAAATTATTATCCCCCATGCCAATGCCGACAGGACCGCCAATTACAAGGACATCACCAACAACCTTGAAAGGATATGCTGAAATTCCCCTTGTTTCCTCAATTGCTATGGAACCTTCCCCAATTTCAATTTTTAATGATTTTTTCTCACCGAAAATTTTTGGAAAATGTTCCTTTAATTTATCAGTTAATCCTGTTGCCATAATTTAATCTTTCTTTTTCTCAGCCAGAAAATCCTTTAATTTTTCCCCGATTATCCTTTCAAGCTTTTCCTTGTCAGAAGGCACAAATGCAAGCTCAAATCTTTCCATGTTGAACTTGTCTCCCTGAACTTCCTTGAAAATATCCAGTGCAAGTTTTACTCCTTTCTTTATTGTCAAATCATGCCTGTATTTTTCCCTTAATTTTTCTCTTATTTTCTCGTCATTTTCCCCTATCGCATTTGCATGATAAGAAAAATAATTTCCCGTCACATCGCTTGTATATAATGAAGCTTTTTTGCCTGCAACTCCGCCAATCATAAGAGATGCCCCGAAAGGCCTTGCGCCTCCATATTGCGTAAATTGCTGTTTCAAATCAGATATTTCTTTTATTACTGATTCAGTTTCTATCGGAGAATCATAAGTTATCCTGTGCTGCTGGGCAAGAATCTGCGCTTTTTCAATCAAGACTCTTGCATCAGACATTATTCCCGCGACGCTTGAGATTATATGGGTATCAATTTCATGTATTTTTGAAGCAGACGAGGAAACAATCAACTTGTCGTCCACTCTTTTGTCAGCAAGTATGAAAACTCCATCTGTGCAAACCATTCCTATGCTTGAACTTCCAAGCCTTATTGTTTTTTCAGCATATTCAACCTGAAGAAGATGCCCGTCAGGCGAAAACATGGTTGCCGTTCGGTCATAACCCATGGTTTGATGCTGCATATCTATGTCCATTTTTTTGTGTATCCTTATTGTATTTATAGAGAATTTAATAATAGTTTAATTAATTTTTCTCTTTCTTGTATCAAAAATCGAGAATTTTATTGTTTAAAAAGTTTATGATAATCTTTATCTTGAAACCGGAACAGCTCATGGTTGAGTCATGTATTCATAAATGGACTGAATTGCCTCACTATCTACTTCAGGATAATCTTTTCCGTCAACTTCTGTAAATGCGCCTGTTGCAGACTGACTGCTTATTTCTGATTTAACTCCGGAAGATGCAGCATCCATGCTTCCCGTTTTAGCAAGAGCCATTACTGCATAAGCTGTATCCTGAACAACGCCATTTGGATCTTCCCAAGAGCCATCGCTCTTTTGTGCTGCAATTAATTTTTGTTTTGCTCCCGAATCTCCTGTAGCAGCTAATTCCGAAGCGAGTCCAAGAATGTATGCGCTCTGAGAAGTATTGTTTATATCAAAATAAGGAGAAGTTCCGGACATGTCATTCTTCATAATACCCGCTAAATCATTTGCAAAAGAATCATGTCCTGTCAATTGCATGCCTCTAAGCCAATCTGCCAGCATCCATTCCGCCAGTCCGCGCCATTGAAGCCCGAGGTTGTTATCAGTTGCATTTCTATAATGAATATCCAATAATGCGGCAGTAAGTGCCCCGCTAGTATTGATATAATTAGATTGTGTCACAAAATGATCTGTAATAGTTTTTGCTTTGGCAGTATAAACATTATCTCCTCCAACAGTCTTTCCAAATTCTGCCAAGAATTCAGTATCTGAAGCATAAAAAGTAGTATCATTGGTTGCAGTTAAATTATCGCTAATTATAGACAACAAGTGGTCTGCAGTCTTTTGAGCAGCATCAAGATATTTTGCATCATTTGTAGTTCTGTAAGCATCCAATAAGCCAAGCCCGACAACTCCGTACATATTGGGATAACTTACATTCGGATCAGAATTTGCATCTCCTGGAAGATACCATGTAAATCCTCCGTCTGAATGCTGCAATGTGACTAAATGATCCGCAGCTTTTGTTATTGTTGTTTTTTCAGCAGTATAATCTTTTGTGGTTTCAGTGCCCGACTTACAGCCCATTATGCCTAATGCAATTCCTCCAAGAACCATCAAAGGCGCAACAATTTTTTCCAGTCTCATTTTTCCCTCTTTTAATTATATTAATTAATTCTGCTTTTTAAAAATTTCGTTTATTTGAATAAATTAAATTTTTTCACGCAAACTTTTCATCGTTCCGCTTACTCTCAAAACTTCCAGTTTTTCAGGTGAAACCGCCAGTGATGCGCGGACTTCATTCAGGCTCTGCCTGTTTATGGAAATAATCGCATAATCTTTTTCTTTCTTGATGAAAGCAGGGGATGCCTTTGACATTCCCAGCACTCCTATGAAATTCAGAATTGCTTTTTCTATTTCATTCGGATTTCCTTTTACATAAAGATATCTTTTCTTTTCTCTCATAGATGGTTTTAAGGTTTTCATTTAATAAGAACCCAAAAAGGCTATTTATTCTTTTCACCCTTGAAATCCAAAGCAAGTGAATTTATGCAGAACCTCTTTCCTGTCGGAGTTTGGGGCGCATCATTGAATATATGTCCCAGGTGGCTCCCGCATCTGGAACAAAGAACCTCTCTTCTTATCATGCCATGGCTCAAATCAATTTTTATCTTTACGCTTCCTTTTTTTGCATCATAAAAACTCGGCCAGCCGCACCCCGAATCAAATTTTGTCCTGGAATCAAAAATAACATTTCCGCATACGCCGCAGGCATATTTGCCATTTTTATCATTATAAAGCAGTTTTCCGGTGAATGGCGCTTCTGTTCCTTTCTCTCGGAGAATGTGATATCTCTCTTCCCCAAGTTTCTTCCTCAAATCATTTTCTTTCATCTCTTTTTTCATATAATCTTTTGGCATTTTTTATTTAATTATCTTTCCCCGAGGGATTTGCAAAAATATTTAAACCCATGATTTTTCTCATCTCTGAAAAAGAAGGAAAAATTAGTAAACTATTTAGATTAAGAAATCTATAAAGAATTAAGATTAAAATGGAAGTATGTACAATCGGCGGTTATGATGAAGTAGGAAAAAACATGACTGCTGTCAAAATAGGAGAAGATGTAATTATCATTGATGCAGGAATTTTCCTTCCCGCGCTTGTCCAATGGCAGGAGCAGGAAAGAGAACTGGAGAGCAATAATCCTATTTCTGAAAAAGAATTGAGAAGAATAGGCGCTTTGCCTGATGATGAAATTCTGGACAGGCTGGGCTGGAGAGACAAAGTAAGGGCAATAATAATAGGGCATGCGCATCTGGACCATATTGCAGCTCTTCCTCATATAGCCCATAGATATCCTAATGCCAAAATTATAGGGACGCCATTCACGATTGAATTTCTTGAAACAACATTGAGAGATGAAAAAATGAGCCTGAGAAATCAGAGAATAAGGGTAAATGAAAATTCAAGTTATGTCATAAAGGGCAAAAGCGGGAATTATCGGGCAGAACTTGTTCATGCCACTCATTCCACTCTTCAGTGCGTCTTCATTGCATTGCATACTCCTGAGGGGATATTTTTCTACACCCTTGATTTCAAATTCGATAATCATCCGATAATAGGCGAACCCCCTAATTACAAGAGATTAAAAGAGCTGGGGAAAAAAGGAATAAAAGTTCTTGTTGCAGATTCTCTTTATTCGGGAACAGAAAAAAGAACGCCGAGCGAAAGAATTGCAAAAGACTTGATTGAAGACGCAATAGGCTCCATTCATGACAGGAAATCCGCGCTTATCATGTCAACTTTTTCTTCCCATATTCCAAGGCTGAAAAGCATCGTAGAATTCGGAAAGAGGACAGGAAGGGAAATTATCTTTTTGGGCAGAAGTTTGGATAGATATGTAAATTGCGCCGTGAGAGTGAAGCAATGCTCTTTCAGAAATAATATCAGAATATTCAAATACAGAAAGCAGATAAATTCCTTTTTGAGCAAGTTAAACAAGAACAAGGGAAGATATCTTGTAGTTTGCACAGGGCATCAGGCAGAGCCCGGCTCTGTTCTTGACAGGATCGTAAATGATGAAACTCCTCTTAAATTGTCCGAAGGAGATAATGTTATTTTTTCATCAAGCATTATTCCAACTCCTGTTAATGTAAAAGACAGGGCGGAGATGGATAAAAAACTCAAGAAAAAAGGAGTCAGAATCCAGTCAGACATTCATGTTTCAGGGCATGGTTCTCGGGAAGATTTGAGGGACTTGCTTGAAATGCTTAAGCCCGAGCATCTTGTTCCCGCGCATGGAGAGCATAAATTAACAAAGCCGATGGAAGAGCTTGCAGGAGAACTCGGATACAAGCCCGGCGAGAATGTTCATCTTGCTTTTAACGGCAAGGTTATGAAGTTTTAATATTTCTTAATGAAAATCAGAATAAAGAATTGAAGAAATCTATGATTTGTGTTTTGAAGAGATACATTAGTCCAAGAATTCCCAAAAGAGATATAAGAACAATTATAAGAATAATGGTAACAAGCTTTATTTTTGAATTATCATATGGGGCGTATGCTGCAACTCCTTTTGTGACAACTTGCTTTGGCTGAACAGCCTGTGTTTTCATTGGTGAAGGCGCCTGTGATTTTGCCTTTGCCTGCTGTTTTGATGCCCAGATTGGCTGCGGCGACCAATTTATTCCTGCAGTAGCTTGTGCAGTCTGCATCTGCAATGCCTGGGCAGCTTCTTCAATTTCTTCTCTTTTATATCCTCCATTCAGGAAGGAAAGCATGGATTCTTCAAGAGAATAACCTCTAGCCAAGGCTGATTTCAGGCCCCCAAGAATATCATTGTTTACCACGATTAACTCAGGGTTTGGGAATTTAAAAATTATGTCATCTTTAAATACATTCAAGATATTTAATTTTCATGCCTGAAATATATCAGCCTGCGGAGGATTCTATTTTTCTGAATGAATTTGTGGAAAAAGAAATTTCAAAATTGAAAAATAAATCAAAGATGAAAATTCTTGATATGGGCTCTGGCTCGGGAATTCAGGCCGGAACTGCAATTGACGGAGATATCCCTCCTGAAAATCTTACACTTGCAGATATTAATCCTGATTCTGTGAATTTCCTGAAAAGCGAATTTCCAGAATCAAAAGTTATTCTTTCTGATTTGTTTTCAGGATTGAAAAAAGAAAAATATGGCTTGATAATATTCAATCCTCCTTATCTGCCTGAAAATAAATTTGACAAAAAACCGGATACTACGGGAGGAGAAAAAGGAAGCGAAGCAATAAACAAATTCCTGAAGCAGGCAAAATCACATCTCTCTGCAAAAGGAATAATTCTTCTGTTGACATCTTCTTTCTCAAAAGGCATAATCTGGGGTAATTACAGGAAAACCCTGCTGGGAGAAAAGAAAATATTTTTTGAGGAGTTGCATGTGTGGAAACTTCAGTTAGCTTCTTAATACATTTATAAATATTCACAACTTTTTTCATTTATGAAGACTAAATCAGGAAAAAAGGTGAATACAAAAGAGAATTTTCTGGAATATCTTTCTTATCTGAAAAATTACAAATGGCTTATTTTCATAATTATTTTTGTCACACTTCTTAATGAAATGAAATCTGTTGCAGATAGATATATTTTCAAGATGATAATTGACAATGGAACCAATTTTACAGCAGGCTCTTTGCTTCTCGCGGATTTTGTGAAAATTTTATCTGCCATTGCTCTTGTTTATGCAGGACTTATCCTTGTCAACACTTTCCTTGTATGGACAAGAGTGCATCTTGCCAACAGGCTTAATGCTTATACAATTTATGATTTGAAGCAGAAATATTTCTGGCATATTCTCGGTTTGGATTATAATTTCCATACGACTCACAAGACAGGAAGCCTTATCTCAAGGCTGGGAAGAGGAGCAAGTGCGATGGACAGGATGGGGGATTCAATTATTTTTCAATTCGGCCCTCTTGTTCTTGAATCCATAATAGCGACGGTGGCATTTTTCTATCTTGACAGGATAATAGCCTTGATTGTTCTCATAATCATGATAGTCTTTGTTTCATTCAGCTACATAATGCAGAAAAAATCAGAGGATTCAAATGTCCTTTTGAACAAAATAGAAGACACAGAGAAAGGAAATACGGCGGATTTCTTTACAAACATTGATTCAATAAGGCATTATGGGAAAGAGGATTATATCAGGGAGAGATATGAAAAATTAAGCGAGAAAACAAAAAAGAGCCAGATTTTTAATTGGGATTATTTCAGGACAATAAGCTCGGGGCAGAGCCTTATTCTTTCATTAGGAACATTTGCGCTTTTTTATTTCTCAATTAAAGGCTTTTTGGCAGGGCAGGTTACATTGGGAACATTGGCGTTTGTCTATACAACCTATCTTGCTCTTATTGGCCCTATGTTCGGCTTTGTCAATGGAATAAGGGATTTCTCAAGGTCTATGGCTGATTTTCAGGAATTATTCGAATATGGAAAATTCCGGAATGAGATAAAAGACAGCCCGAATGCAGAGAAATTAAGGATAGAAAAAGGAGAAATAGAATTTAAGAATTTGTCTTTCAATTACGGAAAAAGAAAAATCTTCAGTGATTTTAACCTTAAGATAAATCCCGGAGAAAGAGTTGCTCTTGTGGGGCACTCCGGCTCGGGAAAAACAACATTAATCAAACTTCTATACAGGCTGTATAATCTTGATTCCGGGAAAATTCTCATAGATGGAAAAGACATAAAAGATTTCAAGCAGACATCTTTGCGTTCTGAATTGAGCATAGTCCCCCAGGAATGCATTTTATTCGATGATACTGTGTTCAACAATATAAAATTCTCAAAACCGGACGCATCGGATGAAGAAGTAATGAATGCAATAAAATTCGCGCAGTTGGACAAAGTAATAAAGAATTTCCCTAAAAAAGAAGATACGGTCGTCGGTGAAAGGGGAATAAAGCTTTCAGGAGGAGAAAAGCAGAGGGTTTCAATTGCAAGAGCAATACTTGCAAACAAAAAAATACTTGTTTTGGATGAAGCAACTTCCTCCCTTGATTCAGAGACAGAGCATGAAATCCAGAAAGATTTGAAAAAGCTCCTTGAAGGCAGGACTGCAATTATGATTGCCCACAGGCTTTCAACAATAATGAACGCGGACAAGATAGTTGTCATGAAAAATGGGAAAATTATCCAGATTGGAAAGCACAAGGATTTGATTGCAAGAGAAGGCGAATATAGCAAGCTCTGGAATCTTCAGAAAGGCGGATATATAGAAGAATAAATTTATCTCTGGGATTCATTACAATTATCCTTAAATACTGGAAGATTTATGTCGTTTTATGGGGGAATTAAAGGGGAATTTATAAAAGATGGTTAAATTTGCGCATATGGCTGATGTGCATCTTGGAGGCTGGAAACAGCAGCCGCTTCAGGATTTGAATTTTGAATCTTTTGCAAAAGCGCTTGAAATTTCAATGAAAGAAAAAGTGGATTTTGTTCTGATTGCCGGTGATTTATTTGACACAGCTTATCCTCCGATAGACACTTTAAAGAGGGCATTTCTTGAATTCAGAAAATTGAAAGAAGCAAAAATTCCCTGCTTTATAATTGCAGGAAGTCATGATTATTCTGTTTCAGGGAAAACTTTCCTTGATGTTCTTGAAAAAGCAGGCTTCTGCCAGAATGTCGCTGATTTTGAGGAAAAAGGAGACAAGATAATACTTAATCCTGTGACTTACGGAAATGTTGCAATCTATGGATATCCCGGAAAGCGTTCAGGATTGGAGATTCCCGATTTAAGAAAAGTGAAGTTCAATGATTCTCCGGGAATGTTCAAAATTTTCATGCTTCATACAACAATTGACAAGGCAAAGGGAAATATTCCGACAGATGCTATTGAAACTGCTCTTCTTCCAAAGGCGGATTATTATGCTCTCGGGCATTTGCATATTGATTATGAAAAAGACGGATTTGTTTATGCCGGGCCGATTTTCCCGAACAATTTTCAGGAACTGGCCGAATTGCAGAAAGGAAGATTTTATATCGTGGATACGTCTTCAGCAACGCCCCTGAAAAAAATAGATTTGAAATTCAGGGATGTCTCTGTTCTGGAATTTGAAATAAAAGATGCGCTTAAAGCAACAGAGAATATTGTCTCTGAACTGGAAAAAATGGATTTGAAAGACAAGATTGTCCTCATGAGAATAAGGGGCGAGCTCGAGACAGGAAAAACATCTGACATAAAATTTTCAAAGATAGATGATGCTCTTGAAAGAAAAGGCGCTTTTTTCTCATTGAAAAATACGCATGATTTGAAGCAGAAAGAAATAGCGCTTGAAATTGAAGTAAAAGAATCAGATAACATAGAGGAAGATACTATGAAGATTTATTCAGAGCAGAATCCCTCCAATCTTAATGCATCCATTCCTCTTTTGCTGAATGCGCTGTCAATAGAAAAACAGGAAGGAGAAACATCAGAAACATTTCTTAACCGCCTCATTGCAGAAACTAAAAAGGTTTTGAATTTTTAAGATGAAAATCAAAAAAATAACTCTTGAAAACATAAGAAGCTATGAATTTCAGGAAGTGAACTTTCCCGAAGGTTCTGTTCTTCTTGCGGGAGATATTGGAAGCGGGAAAACTTCAATATTGTTGGGAATAGAATTTGCATTATTTGGATTGCAACCCGGGCAGAGGGGAAATGCTTTATTGAGGCATGGCGCTGAAAGCGGGAGAGTCCTGATTGAATTTGAAGTTGAAGGGCAAAGCATTGTCGTTGAAAGAACTCTGAAAAAAGGCAAGACAATATCTCAGGATTATTGCTCAATTTCAGTAAATGGCGAGAACAAAAGAGAAATCTCCGTGACAGAATTAAAAAGCCAGATTCTTGATTTGCTGAATTACCCGCGTGAGTTTTCAAAGAAGCAGAATCTCCTCTATAAATTTACAGTTTATACTCCGCAGGAAGAAATGAAGGAAATTATTCTTGAAGACCCTGAAGTAAGAATAAACACGCTGAGGCATATTTTCGGGATTGACAAATACAAGAGAATATTGGAAAATACCTCCCTCCTGTCTTCTGTTATAAGGGAGGAGAAAAGAGAAAAAGAAGGTGCGACAGAAAATCTTGAGCAGGAAAAACTGGAGCTTGTTTCAAAAGAAGAGGATTTGGAATCAAAATATTACAATCTTTCTTCAATGGAGAAGGAGCTTTTTCTCAAAAAAGAGATAAAGAACAGGATTCAGGACGAGAAAGATGAGATTGCAAAAGAGATAGACAAGAAAAGAAAATTCCAGAGCGAGATTGAAAAAACGAATCTCATGATTTTCAATAAAAAATATTCCATCTCCGACAACCTGAAAATAATGGAACAGCTTAAATTGCAGATAAGTGAACTTGAAAATGTGGAATTTAATGAAGCGAGAATTCCGCAGCTTTCACAGGAGATTGAGAATAAGAAGCATGAAAAAGAGGAATTAAATGAGAAAATACAGGAACTTAATTCCCAAATTGCGCTTTTGAATTCAAAGAATGAAGCAAACAAGGAACTTGAAAGAAAAATGGCTAATCTTGAAATATGCCCCACCTGTTTGCAGAATGTCGGTGCGGTTTACAAGGCGAATATTCTGAATAATTCTCATTCAAATACATTTGAGAATACAAAAAAAATAGAAATCTTTGATGCTGATAAAAAGAATATTCTGGACAAGTCAAGAAACCTCAATTCTGAAATTTCTTCAAAGGAAAGAGAGCTGACTGATTTGAAAATACTCAAGATGAAAATTGAGGGAATAAAAGAAAGAAAAGAGAGATTCAATGAAATTCAGAAAGTCAACCAGACGTTTGATAAAGATATTGAGATGCTGAAACAGCACGTTGATTCTCTTAATGCTTCTATTTTTGAGCTGAACAAATTTGACTCATTGTTTGAGGCAAAGCAGAAAGAGCTGGATGAAGCGCAGATTGAAGAAAGAAATGCGGAAATAAAAGTGGCTGAATTGAGAAAAGAGATTGAGGTGTTTTCCCGCCAGATTGATGAAATGAAAGAAAGGATTGGAAAAATGGAGATGATAAGGAAACAACTCGATTATCTCAGCGCGCTTGAAGACTGGCTCACAAAGAATTTCCTGTCTCTTATTTCCCTGATTGAGAAAAATGTCATGATTAAGCTGAAGGCGGAATTTTCCAGGTCTTTTTCAGAATGGTTTGCTATGCTCGTTTCTGACAATTTTCATGTAAGGCTTAGTGATGATTTTACTCCTGTTGTTGAACAGCAGGATTATGAAATTGATTATGCATATCTTTCAGGAGGCGAAAGAACGGCGATTGCCCTAGCATACAGGCTTTCCCTGAATCAGGTTATAAATTCCTTTTTGAGCAAGATAAAAACAAGGGATTTAGTCATTCTGGACGAGCCCACAGACGGCTTTTCAGAGCAGCAGTTGGACAAGATGCGCGGTGTTCTTGAACAGCTAAATGTCAATCAGCTCATTATCGTAAGCCACGAGCAGAAGATAGAGAGTTTTGTGGATAATATAATAAAGCTGAGGAAAGAGCAGGGTATTTCAAAGCTGGAATAAATTGAATTTCATAACTTTTATAAGTATAAATCCGTCTTTTGCATTATGGGCAAAAATGATAATCTAGTGAATAGGCTTGTTTTAGCGACTGCGCTAAGTTTGGGAATTGTTGCCGGCAAAGATTTAATCTCAGCTAATTTAACCAAACCTATTCAGTATATTAAAGAATCTATTTCAAATCTAACTAATGCTCCTCCTGAATACCCTCGTCCATTCTTCGTGCCTGAATATGATCCGGCTTCAGAAAGAGACAAGATACTGGAAGCTCATGCTTCAGGCAATTGGGATAAAGTTTATTCAAGATTTTATAGCTACATGAATAGAATCGGGGATTCTAGGCATTATAATAATGGCCCTGAATTGATTATAGATATGGCAGACAGAAAATCTGAATTCCCATTGAGAAGAGGCGGGCTTGCAGTGACTTATCTCCTGGAGTCTGCAATCAGGCATAATGATAAAGAATTATTCTTCAAAGGGGCAGAAGCACTTTCAGGAATGGATTTAGACAAAGATACAGCTTCTATCCTAGATTACTTTAATTCAAGGGCAAAGTTAGATTGGAAAGGTTTGGTTGCAGAAGTTAATCAACCATAAGATTTATAAAACCTTTAATCTCTCTTAAATTATAAATTCTAATCACAATTTGATGATTATTCTGCATAATAAAGTAAAACAAAAATAAATAAGATGGATGCCGAATTAAAAGATTCAATAATGAAATCAGGCACTACAATACTGGCAATTGTCTGCAAAGACGGAGTTGTAATGGCTGCGGACAGGCGTGCAACAGCCGGCACGATTGTCGTGGATAAAAATGCAGAGAAAGTCTTCAAAGTCAATGATTATCTTATAGCATCAGGAACAGGTTCTATGTCTGATATTAACCGTGTCCCAAAATTTCTGGCTGCAGAATTGAAGCTTAAGGAATTAAAGTCTAAAACAAGGCCCACTGTTGCACAGGCAGCAAGTCTTCTCGCAAACATGAGCTACAATGGAATAAGACAGCCTTCAATGATACCCCAAATGGCAGGTTTCCTTTTATCTGGTTTTAATGAAGATGGTTCCACAGAAGCATATAGCGTCTGGCCTGACGGAAGCGTCATGAAAATAAAAGATTATGATGCAAATGCAGGTTCAGGTATGCCTTATGTTCTTGGATTGCTTGAAAGGCAATATAAAAAAGGCATGTCTGTTGAGCAGGGAGTTGAACTTGCAGTTGAAGCAATAAAGTCATCCACGCAGAGGGATGCAGGCTCTGGAAACGGAATTGATGTTTTTACCATCACAAAAGATGGAATTAAAAAAGCGGTTGAACAGGAAATCAGGCCTAATTATGAAAATTAAAGCCTAAAATCATAATCAAATTTACCCAATATTATTCTAAAATGAAAATACACAAAAATAGCGAGTGATATTCTATAAAAAATGACAGACATTCTGAAAAGCATTAAAGAGCAGTTAAACGCCAAGATAACTGACGCAAATTTTGAAGGCGCCAACATTGTTCTCTACACAGATAATGAAAATTTCTTCGCGCAGGGAGAAGGAAAAATAAAAGAGATAGTGGAGCAAATCAAGAAAAGAGTTGAACTCCGTGCCGATGAGAAAATACTTACAAGCCAGGATGATGCAAAAAAGAAGATAAAAGAAATTGTTCCTTCTGATGCAGAAATAACAGAAATTCTTTTTGACGAATCAAGAAGCATTGTTGTTATAGAGGCTAAAAGACCGGGCTTGGTTATAGGCAAGCAGGGCTCTTTGTTCTCTGAAATAAGAAAGAAAACTTTATGGACTCCCCAGGTTCAGCGTTCTCCTGCAATAAAAAGCCAGATTACAGAGAACATAAGGGAAGTTCTTTATTCAAACAGCGCTTACAGAAGAAAATTCCTCAATTCAATAGGGGAAAAAATCTACAAGGAATGGAATCCTGAAAAAATGGACGAATGGGTTAGATTGACTTTCCTTGGTTCAGGAAGGCAGGTTGGAAGAAGCTGTCTTTTGCTCCAGACTCCAAATTCAAAAATTCTTCTGGACTGCGGAATAGACGTTGCATCTTCAGGCGATGAAAAATTCCCCCATTTCAATATTCCTGAATTCAACATAAATGAGATTGATGCTGTTGTCATAAGCCATGCTCATCTGGACCATGTAGGACTTCTTCCTTATTTGTATAAAATGGGATATAGAGGTCCTGTTTACATGACTACCCCTTCTCGTGATTTAGCGGCTCTTACTTCTTTGGATTTTATCGGTGTTGCATACAAGCAGGCAGCAACTCCGTTATTCGGTTCAAAAGATGTAAAGGAAATGGTAAAGCACACAATCTGCCTTAATTTCAATGAAGTTACAGACATTGCTCCTGATATAAGAATAACTTTTTACAATTCAGGGCATGCTCTTGGAAGCGCGATGGTTCATTTCAACATCGGAAACGGACTGCACAATTTCCTTTATTCTGCAGATTACAAATATCTAAAAACGAGATTGCTTGACCCTGCTGTTGCATCTTTCCCAAGAGTTGAATCTGTTCTCACAGAAGCAACATACGGTGCCAAAGAAGACATTCTTCCCCCAAGAATTGAATCAGAGGAAAAACTTCTTGACTTGATTAAAAAAACAATTAACAGGGGCGGAAAAGTTTTGATTCCTGAACTGGGTTTGGGAAGAGCGCAGGAAACCATGCTCGTGATAGAGGATGCAATAAGACGCGGGGTGCTTCCTGAAATCCCAATTTATATTGACGGCATGATATGGGATATCAATGCAATTCATACAGCTTATCCTGATTTCTTAAGTTTGAATGTAAAAAACAAAGTTTTCCAGGATCAAAATCCATTCACTTCTCCTATATTTTCAAGAGTCGGCTCATCTATGGAAAGAAAAGCAGTAATTGAAGGCGGGCCATGCCTCGTCCTTGCAACTTCCGGTATGCTTGTAGGCGGTGCATCTGTTGAATATTTCAGGGAATTTGCAAGCAATGAAAAGAATTCAATAATTTTTGTTTGTTATCAGGGTGTAGGTTCTCTTGGAAGGCAGATTCAGGAAGGGCTCAAAGAAACAAGAATGATTGTTGAAGGAAAAGAAGAAAATGTCAAGATTAACATGGAAGTCAATACTATAGCAGGATTAAGCGCACATGCAGGAAGAAATGAAATTGTTTCTTTCTTTAATAACATGCGTCCAAAGCCAAAAAGAATTCTTATCAATCACGGTGAAGTTTCAAAATGCCTTGATTTGTCCTCCGCTTTGTATAAGATGAACAGGGTTGAAACGCAGGTTCCCAGAAATCTGGAAACAGTAAGATTGAGGTAGGCATTAACTTTAAAAATGAATTTTCTTTGAATAAATCATGGCAAAAGGATTTTATAATTACCTGAAAAATGAATGGAAAAAGCCCGACAAAGAAATATTAAGAAATAGGATGGTTGACTGGAGAGCTTCTGATTCTGTTGAAAAAGTTGAGCGTCCTCTGAGGCTTGACAAAGCAAGGGCGCTTGGATACAAGGCAAAAAAAGGTTTTGTTATTGCCCGTGTGAGAATAAGAAGAGGAGGGCATAGGAGAAGCAGGCCTAATGCAGGAAGAAGAAGCAAGAGAATGCACACAAGAAAAAATCTTGAGATGAATTATCAGTGGATTGCAGAGCAAAGAGCAGGAAGAAAATTCCATAACCTTGAAGTTCTTAATTCTTACATGATTGGAAAAGACGGACTGCATTATTTTTACGAAATAATTCTTGTTGACCCTTTAATGCCGGAGATAAAGAATGATAAAACAATAAATTGGATTGGAAAGCCGGGAAACAAAGGAAGAGTTTTCC
>DATJPO010000065.1:0-6308 GCA_035506395.1 Candidatus Omnitrophota bacterium | reverse complement strand
AATCCTCAAACGACATGGAATTTTATGTTCTTATAGGAATAAGAAACAGAGAGAAAAGCCAGAAGTTCATAAGAGAGTTCATGAGCAAACTGGAGAAGGAAGAGAAGGACAGCAATAAGAAGTTTTTTGATAAGGATTAATAATCCAACCCCCTCGCCATTCGGAAATGATAATAAAAAGAACTGAACAAATTTACGCGTCATGGATTCGCGTTTTGTATTAACTGATTAAAACTTTATTTCTTTAAACACTTTAAAATCTCATCAAAATCCATTTCGCATAAAGCTACAGGCATCCTTATTCTCCAGTTTCTCAGAATACGGGGATGGATTTCTCCAATATGCCCCATTATCTTATTTTCCAGTTTTATTGCTCCAGTTCTTCCTTCAATGAAATAAGCAGGGCTTTCTTTTGGCTCTTCAATCTTTATATCCATGCCGAGCATCCTGAATAAATAATCCAGTATCTGTTTCGCTTCTGTAAAATTTCCCGCAGATATAGCAAAGGCAAGGCTGTTTTTTTCATGAGGAATTCCATCCTTCAGGTAAAATATTTTTCCTGTTTCAAATATTTTCTGAGGAAATTCCTTGTCAACATTCTCGGCAAGAATCTTAAGAAGATAATGCGACAGATTTTTTCTTAAGACATTATAATCTGTTTTTGAATTTTCCAGCATTATCTCAGAGTTATCCTTTTCGCCCATCTTTTCAGACTGGTCCTGGATTGTTGTCAGATGATAATTTGAGACTTCCTGCATTCCGAGCCCCGAGATAATATCCGATATTCTTTTTTTCAGGATTTCTTCAGGCGCGCTTTCGCCTATTGTGGAAATTTCGGGAATTTCAGGGATGAAATTTTCATATCCATAGGCAATTGCGACATCTTCTATTACATCCACTTCGTGGAGTATGTCAATTCTCCATGAAGGAATCTCTGCAACATTTTTATTGTAATCATACCCCATTTTTTTCAGCAATTTCTCTATATCATTCTCTTTCAGTTCCAATCCAAGAAGCTTATTGACATTGGCAGGATTTACAGAAATTACTTCCGGTTCAAAGTCAGGCGTGATTTTCTTCATTTTCCCATAATCCACTTCAATTTCATAAATTTCTCCTCCGATGTCTGCAAGCGCTGACACAAGAATATTAAGGCATTTTTTCAGGAGATTGAAATCAAATCCGGAGCATTCAACAAAAATATCTTTTGTTTTTTCAGTCACTTTTCCTGTTATCTGAGAATTAATTACGGGAGGCATGCTCAATATATCTTTTTTTGCATCAATGAAAACAGGGAATCTTGCTTTTCCTGAAAGAAGATGCGCATATTCTTTTCCGGCAGGATGCTTCTGGAGAATTTCCAATCCTGAAATTTCCTTTTCATAATCCAAAGGCATGAATTTTATTTTATCAGGCTCAAGCGCCTGGAATGTTATCGGGAATTTTATCTGGTCAAGGGGATAGATTCCTATCGCCAGTTTTTTTCTTTTTCTTCCAAGAGTAAGATGGAGTTTTTCCTGTATTTCTATTATCTCTTTTATTTTTTCCGAATCAAGCTTCAAGCCCTTCACAACTGCGCAGGCTGTATAAGGACGGATGTCTTTCAGCGATTCATCCACTTTTACTTTATAATTTTCCTTTGATTTGTTTATTTTGTATTTTTTCAATCCTGTTTCTTTTCCCAGAAATGCAAGTAAAGCTCTCTTGAATCCGTGATATGATAGTAAGTCAGGGCGGTTCGGGAAAATTTCTATTTCTATTTCATCTTTTGTGATTTTCTCAACAGGAGTGCCAAGCATGGCTATTCTTTCCTCCATCTTCTCATCAAGTTTTCCTATTTCTTTCTCAAATATTCGGCGGGGAAGGATTACTGAAGCCATGCGACGACACCCGCGGTTTCTTCCGCCCGAATTTCCCCTTTATTTTCCATTATTATTTAGCCTCTATGATTTTTTTTGCTATTTTATTTAATTCTTCAAGTGATTTTTCGGGGCCAAGATGAGTGCTGATATATCCCTCATATCTTTCAAAGAACTTTTTCTCTTTAGCCCAGGTTTCTTCAAACTTCTTTTCCAATCCATAAAGAGGATATAATTTTATGTGAACATGATTTACTCCAAGCCCCTCCATAACTATTGCAACTCTTTTAACATTGAGCTTCTTCTCCAATAGTTTCGCGACTTTCTTAACCGCCAACATTAAATCAGTATACTCCTTGTCCGGCATGTCTGTTGCATTGCTATCAAAATGTTTTTTTGGCATTACAAGAGTCATTCCATTTACATTTGGGGATTTATCCAGTATAGCAATAAATTCTTTGTCCTCCCAGATTTTTGCAGAAGGAATTTCTCCTTTTACGATTTTACAGAAGATGCAGTTTTCCATTTTATTTCTTTTTATTAATTTGATAATTTATAAAAAATAATATGCCGAAAAATATAATTGTTAAAATAAGGACTCCTATAGCATCTGTTAAGGGATTAATTTTGGATTTGATATCATTAGAAAAAGCAAATAAATACCCAGTATAGATATTACCTACAAGTCCTCCGATTAATCCTGCAGATACTCCAGCCCAAAAAATCTTCTTCTCTTTATTAGTCACTTTTTGTTGTGCCATTTTATGCCTTTATCCAGAATTTAATTTTCCTTAATTGAGAGATATCATTCTTGTATAATTCACGCAAATCCTTTATTTGATAATAATCCATCAAAATCCTGTCAAAACCAGGGCCCCATGCCAGAACAGGGACATTTTCCCCCATTAAAGGAATTGTGACTTCAGGGCGGAAAATTCCTGCTCCGCCAAGCTCAAGCCAGATTTTTTTCTCAGGATGGAAAACATCAATTTCAACACTCGGCTCTGTATAAGGGAAATATGAAGGGCGGAACCTTATCTTTTCAAATCCCATTTTTTTGAAGAATTCTTTCAGATATCCCAGCAAGTGCCTGAAGTTTGCATTTCTGTCAATTACAATTCCTTCTGTCTGATTGAATTCAAATCCATGGCTCCAGTCGACTGTTTCATTCCTAAAACATTTTCCAAGCGCGAAAAATTTCTGCGGCAAATCAGAAACTTTTAATTTTGATAATGTCTGAGCTGAAAGGCATGTTGTATGAGTTCTTAATACAAGCTTTTTTGCTTCTTCATCACTCCAATTATATTGCCAGCCCCTGCTTTTGTCAACTCCTTTTTCGTGACTTTCCTTAACCCGTTTTACAATTTCCTTATCCGGAAGATTTGTTTTTTTATTCAGGAAGAATGTGTCCTGCATTTCCCTTACAGGGTGATCCTGCGCTGTAAATAATGCATCAAAATTCCAGAAAGAGCTTACAATCATATCTCCCGTCATTTCTTTGAATCCGAGTTCTGTCCATACATCTCTTGCATAATCTGCAGCCTGGTTTACAAAATGCCTCTTCCCTCCGCTTATTTCGGGGACACGGGACAATATATCATAAACACGGAATTTTTTTCCTTTCCAAAGCTTGTCCGATTTTATTATATCCGGAGTAATCTGCTCTATAAGACTTTCTGATTTTAGTCCTGATTTAATGATGCTTTTTCCCAATTCTGTGACTTTTATTTCTGTTTCTCTTTCTTCTGCGACTTTTATTATCTCTTTTCTTTTCAGGAGTTCCCTGAAAATCTGCTTCTGCTCTTCTGATAATTTTTCCTCATTAAGCGGAAGATTTTCAATAAAAATTTCTTCAGGCATTTTCTTGGCGAGTTCCCTTTCCCCCTGATTGAGAATTATTTTATTGTTTTTTATGCCAATGAATGATTTCCTTTTAAGAATTCCAAGAGAAACCCTGAATTCATCCTCTGAAAGCCTGCTCTGCTTTTGCGCCTCTTCCAATGAGATTATCTTTCTTTCCTCAAGAAACTGAAGCAGCCTTCTTTCAGGCAGTCCTTTTTTCCTGTAAAGAATTCCATTAACCCCTAAATCAATTATTTTCTTTTTTTCATATGCTAGTTCTGCAATTCCCTTGTTCTTCAGAAATTCAAGAGCCCTCAGCACGGATGTCTTATCCAGATTTGATTTCTTGCTTATGGAAACAATGTTCTTATCTTCAAGATGGGGCAGGATTTTAAGTTCATTGGGGCTTAAAGAATTAATTATCTTTTTTGCATCCATATTCGTTAGAGAAACCATTATTTTATAAATATTTCACAAATCGGCTTTAATGATTATTTTCCTATAATGACTTTATCATCCATGTTGGCATACCAAGAGCCAGTCCAATTGCCTTCAAATCATGCTCATTAATCCGGTTTTTTGCAATAAATTTCATCTTTAATTTTTCCTTATTGCATATTCTTATGTTCTGCTTTAGTCTTCCTATTATCTCTGCTTTTTCCTTTCCCTGAGAGTTTATTATTTCATCATAGTCTATTCCAACAGCAATATTCTTTTTTTTGGCGAGTTTAGCCATGACAGAATCTATGCCGGAATTCCTCTGCTTTTGCCTGTCCTTCCTTTTCGCCATTTTTATCAGAAGAATGCTTATTTCCTCTTTTTCCAGCACTTTTCTCGCTGTTTCATCATCATTGCTGGAAAAAATTATTTCCCTGCCTTTATTTTCACGTATCTTCTTTCTTGCTTTTTCAAAATTATCTTCTTCTACAAAAACAGAATTCATTTTTTCTTCGCTTTTTGATTTTTATCTTTGCCTGATTCTTCTGGCTTTTGGAACATATTGTATATCCTGAATTCGACTCTGTAAAACTCAATCACTAGCCCCGCGAACAGGAATCCTGCGCTTATTATTAGCATTATTAGGAATATATATCCTGCTTTTGAAAAGAAAATACCGGTTATTCTTGATAAGATTTCATTAGGTATGCTGTTTAATGCTTTGCTGATTCCAAGAAGTATGAGAGCAGATATTACTCCAAATATCCCGACAAGGAAAGGGAAATGCCTCTTTTTCTTTACTAAAAAGAATAATGCTACGCCCGACAGCAGAACAGCGGACATGGAAAAATAGAGATTATGATACCAGTAATTCCTCGACTTTTCAGAAATAAGGAATGTCGGCTGATACTTGTCAAAGCAGTCTATGAAACCGCAGTTATAGTCCGTATAATACAAATCGCTTACAAAATTCTTTATTGTATCATTCAGAATCACAGACGCGCTTTGATTCACATCTTTGCATGGAAGACGAAATGTGTAATTTTGGTAATTTATCTTAAAATCAGAGCCGGCAGAAGTGCATAATCTTTTTGCAAGAGCAAGATTATTGTCTATCTGCTGAAGCAAGTCATTTTGCTGGATGAACTGTCCTGATAATGCTGTAATCTGGCTTTGCACATTAGGATAATCCAGTGAAGAGCCCACTGTAAAGAACAGCGCGGATAACAGAACGGCAAAAAAGAAGACTGTTGATGCTGCTGTGAAAAGTATCCCTCTTATCAAGCCCATTTGTAAAAGAATGTCCAAAGGTTTATATGTCTTTTCCTATCCGTCGGAAAATGTTAATAATGAAGAACTGAACCGATATGCACATTATAGTTCTCGCGACCAGAACCTCGGGTTCTGCACCCCCGATTCATTAAAAAAGAGATGATATCTTTACATTCTTTCAAGAACTTCTATTCTTTTTTCCAGAGGAGGATGGGTTGATGCCAGGTTCCCAAAAGGACTGGCAATAAACAAAGGAGCGACTGCGCGGGGAACCTTTTTTTCAGGCTGATTATCATTCTTTATTTTTTTAAGAGCGCCTATCAATCCTCCGGGATATCTTGTGAATTCAACTGCTGTTGCATCTGCAGTATATTCCCGCTTTCGCGAAATTGCAAGCTGGACAAGATAAACCACTATCGGAGCGATTACTGCGAGAACAATCCCGATGAGCAGGAATATTGCATTTCCCTTTCCATTGTCCCTGTCGCCGCCCCTAAACCACAGACTTCTTAAAAATATCTCTGAGATTATTGAAACAATTCCAACCATTACCGCTGCAAGAGTTATGTACCTCGTGTCATAATTTGCAACATGCGATAGTTCATGCGCAAGAACGCCTTCCAATTCTCTTTTATCAAGTTTGTCAAGAGCACCCTGTGTGACGCAAACAACTGAATTTTTCGGATTCCTTCCCGATGCAAATGCATTTATCTGCATAGAAGGCATTATATACAATTTCGGCATAGGCACTCCGCTTGCGATTGTAAGGGATTCAACCAGGTCATAGTACTGCTTGTTCTTTGCTCTATCAGCGGGTTTTGCACCGACACTTGCAAGCGCTATTTTGTCTGAATTATAATATGTAAGAAGAATGTATAATATTGAAATTATAATTGCA
>DATJPO010000064.1:0-8265 GCA_035506395.1 Candidatus Omnitrophota bacterium | reverse complement strand
AAGCAGTCTATTATTAAAAACTTTTTTTGCCCTCTTTTTCATATATAATACAGTCTTATAATGTTTTTAAATATTTTCACTCATTTCTCATTCCAGTCAATCATCGTCCCATCGCGCTTTGCATTCTCAATGTTGAATCCGCCCGGAAATCTGTCTTTAAGTTTTTGTATGTTCTCTTCAAGAACTTTATTCATGTCCCATTTGAAAAAATTGCATATCATTGCCGCATACCACAAAGTGTCCCCGATATTTTCCCTTATTCCTGCTTTCTGGTCGTTGTCATGAGCAAAAGTTTTCTTGATGCATGAAGCCACATCGCCTGCTTCTCCTGCAATGCCCAACCCCCATGTGAGAATTTCTTTTTCAGGGTTTTCAAACTTTTTTGCAGTTGCTTTGCATAATTCCTGATAATCTTTTAGATTTTCCATTATTAATTTAACAATTCAGCATATTTTAATAAAATTCCATTTCTTAATCCTTTGTTTCCGCAATTATCCCTAACAGTGTACTCATCTGAGTTTAAATCAAGTTTCAATTGCAAAGTATAAACTTCTCTTTCTGCGGCTTCGCTCCTGTCTTCGCCAGTGCCAATCTGAGTTCTTAAAAAATTAAAAACAAAATCTCTTCTTAATTCAGGTTTTACATTTCCCTGAACATTAAAAGCATCCTTTTCAATATCATAAACTACAGTTAATTCCAGAGTCATTTTGATTACTCCCTGTCAATCTCTCTTGTTATTTCTCTGAGTTCTCTCATGATCCTTCTCAGAATTTCAGAATCAGATTCGTTAGGGCTTTTTTCCTTGTATTTCAGTGCATGCGCTGCGCCCGATATCACTGCCCTTTTTATCATCTCTTCATTCTCTTTTGCCATAATATTGTAGTTTCTTTTTAGTTTAAAAATATTTATGTGAAAAAAGGGTGATATCAATAAATCTTCAATAGAATTATTTCTTCTTGACAATCTCAGTGCAGACGCCTGCTGCGACTGTCAATCCGGCATCTCTGACTGCGAATCTGCTCATGAATGGATTTTCTTTCTGTGTTTCCAAAGCAAGATTTCCGATTGGCTTGATTCTTACTTTTGCAACATCCCCATTTTTCAAAAAGTCAGGGTGATCCTGCAGAACTTCCATTGTTGCAGGGTTCAATTTTGCAATGAGTTCAACAAACTGGCATGGAACCTGTGCTGTGTGAACGTGGAAAACAGGAGTATATCCTTTTGCCAGAACAGTTGGGTGGTTTATGACTGTTATGATTCCTATGAATTCCTCTACAACATGAATAGGAACAGCGGCATCGCAGATTACATCTCCTCTTGCAATGTCTTTCTTTCCGACTCCTCTTATGTTTATTCCGACATTATCTCCTGCAACAGCTTCATTGATTGATTCATGGTGCATTTCAATTGTCTTGACTTCCCCGTCAATTCCTGTTCCGACTCTTCCGGGAAGAACCTTTATTTTCTGTCCGACTTTCATTATTCCTGTTTCAACTTTTCCGACAGGGACTGTTCCGATTCCTGTGATTTCATAAACATCTTGGACAGGCATTCTCATTGGAAGGTTTGTTGGCAATTCAGGCTGTGGGAACAAGTCAAATTGCTGCATGACTGTTGGTCCATTGTACCAAGGCATGTTTTCCGATTTCTTTACAACATTATCTCCCTTTAATCCTGCAATAGGAAGGAAAGGTGTGTTCTCAAGCTTGTATCCGACGCTCTTCAAAAGAGCAGAGACTTCCTCTTTGACTTTGTTGAATCTGTCTTCCTTGTATCCGACAGCATCCATTTTGTTGATTATAACTCCGACATTTCTTACACCCATTGTTCTAAGCAGCCAAAGGTGCTCTCTTGTCTGGGGCTCAATTCCTGTAGGCGCAGCAACGACAAGGAAAGCAGCGTCTGCCTGTGAAGCTCCTGTAATCATGTTCTTGACGAAGTCCTTGTGTCCTGGAGCGTCAATGATTGTTATCTGGTATTTTTGAGTAAGAATCTTTCTGTAAGCCAAGTCGATTGTAACTCCTCTTTCCCTTGACTCTCTTATTTGATCCATGACATAGGCGAATTCAAATCCGACTTTTCCATGCTTCTCTGCTTCCTGCTTTAACTTTGCCATTTCCTGTTCAGAGACAGCACCGGAATCGAACAAGAGGCGTCCGACTGTGGTTGATTTTCCTGCATCAACGTGCCCGACGAACACGACGTTCATGTTTGGTTTTTCTTTAGCCATTTTTTGTTTTTCCTTTTGATTTCACAAAATGGATTTGCGAAACGCTTGGCGTTTCCGCTTAGCCATGTTGGTGTTAAAATTCCGAAGAATTTTTGATATGTTGTAATAAAAAATTATGTTTAAAAATGTTTTGGTTTTTGTTCTTCTCTTATGCTAGATACTCTGAGTATGCAGATATATCCTGCCTGATTCTTTCCTCTGCAGGCTTTCTGCCTCCGATAAAAGAGCTCCAGTTCCCGTCTATCCATCTTTTCCATGAATTCATAAGATACTTTGCATCTCCGGCATCTCCCGATATTATAAATAAATTTTCCACAGCTTTCAGTGCATCATAGCGCAATCCGCATAACTTCATGACTGTTGAGGTATCAAGGGTTGAGCCATGATTTTCTCTGTCTGCTGTATTTTCTGCTGAAGAAGTTAATTTATCTTTCATTTTCCGTCCAGAAGAAAATCCGCTCCGACAAGTCTTATAACTTTCTCTTTATTTTCCTGCTTTGTCAATTCCCATGCAGAGTCTCTTGGTCTTTTCCTCACTGTAACGTTATGAACTGAATTCTTTGTCAGCCCTTCATCATTCATAAGAGATACAATCAGGTTGCCTTCTCTTGCCCAGACAAAAACCCTGTCAACAGGCGAGCCATCATATTTCTCACCTGCAATCCCGAGGCTTTTGATTGCATATTTGTCTTTAAGGGCATATTCATGAACAGCGCTGGCTAAAACAGCTTTTGCATAACAACGATTTCCTGCATTTTCCATGATATTTTCCTTAAATTTTTATTTATAAATCTTCTGATTGTTACTACTAATATTGACAGAATTATTGATTTTCAGCAAGTCCCTTTCTCTCTCTTATCTTCCTTATCGTATCTGCCTGCATGCTCATAGGGATTCTTTCAAACAACTGATCCGCCAAAGAAGATGTTCCTCTTCCTTCTGTTGCAGAACGCAAGTCATTGCTCCAGCCAATCATTTCAGAAACAGGAATCTTTGCTCTTATTTCAACGCCGTAATCTTCCTGCGAAACATTAAGCAATTGCCCTCTCTTGCCTCCCAAAAGTTTTGTCATCTCGCCGAGAAATTTGTCAGGGCATTCAATTACATGAATTTGCATGGGCTCAAGAAGTGATGCATCAGCGCTTCTCATCGCTTCTGTCACCGCCTCTCTTACAGCGGGATAAACCTGCGCAGGTCCTCTGTGAATTGCATCTTCATGAAGCTTTATGTCTTCAAGCGAGACTTTCATCCTGACGCATGGCTCTCTTGCCAATGGACCCTGGTCTATAACCATTTCAAATGCATCCAGAACCATTTCAATTACTTCTCCTATGTGAACTTCTCCTTTTGTCTCATCAAGGAAAATATTTCCTTTGTAAATATCTCTTATGTTTTTCACAGTGTCATTGTCCCAGTTTTCAAATCTCGCGAATTTGTTTGCAAGCTCAAGGCTCTTTTTCTTGATTCTCCCTTCGGGAATCTCGCCGTTCTTTATTGCTTCATAAATATCATTCTCAAGCGGTTCCACTTTTATGAAAAAGCTGTTGTGCTTGTTAGGGCTTCTTCCCTCTGTTTCCTTTGATTCTTTGTTAACTGTTTCCCTGTAAACAACAATAGGCGAGGAAGTTTTTACCTCAAGCCCTTTTTCTGTCCTTATTCTGTTTTCAATAATTTCAAGATGAAGTTCTCCCATTCCTGAAATAAGAGATTCTCCTGTCTGCTCATTAATCTCAACTTTTACAGAAGGGTCTTCTTTTGCAACCTGCTTAAGAATCTCAATAAGTTTTGGCAAGTCCATTAATTTCTTTACTTCAATGGATTTTGTAACAACAGGCTCAAATATGTGCTTTAATTCTTCAAATGGAGTTTCAGGTTGAAGCGTGACTGTTTCTCCTGCCTCTCCTGTAATTCCCGAGATAGCAAGAACATTTCCAGGCCCTATTGAATCAATTTGCTCCGGCTTTATTCCGTTGTAAACTAAAAGCTGCTGGATTTTTTGTTCTTTATTTGCAAGATTAAGATGAACTTCCATTCCGTTTTTCAGAGTTCCCGAGAATAATCTCCCTGCTGAGATTTCTTTTCCCGAACGCTGGTCTATTACAATTCTAGTTATTACAAATGCCGGCTTTCCCTCGGGATTGCAATGAAGCAGATTTTTTCCGAACTCGCTGTCCAAGTCTCCTCTCCAGATTTTTGGAATTCTGTATTTCTGCGCTTCAAGCGGATTTGGCAGGTGCTTTACAACCATATCAAGAAGAACTTCATACAATGGCGCATTTTTCCATGTCCACTCCTTTCTTTCAGCATCAGGCATTTCAACAAGCGTGAAAATATCCTTGAAAGTTATCCCCCTCTTTTTCATGAAAGGAACGGATAAAGCCCAGTTTTCTTTCGCGCTTCCGAATGCAACGCTTCCATCATTTATGTTCACGAGCCATTTTTCCCGGAATTCGGGTTCTGCAATTTTTGAAATCAAGTCATTGAATTCGCGGATTATATTGACAAATCTCTGCTGCATCTGCTCGGGCGTTAATTTCATTTCCTTGATTAATCTGTCAACTTTATTGATGAACAAAACAGGCTGGACTCTTTCTCTTAATGCCTGCTTGATGACCGTCTCTGTCTGGGGCATTATTCCCTCAACAGCGCAGACAAGAACTATTGTTCCGTCAATTGCTCTCATCGCTCTCGTTACATTTCCGCTGAAATCAACATGTCCCGGAGTGTCAATAAGATTAATTAGATATTCTTCCCCCTGATAATCATGAACCATTGAAACATTTGCAGCATCAACAGTCATCAATCTTTCCTGCTCATCAGCATGCTGCCATGTCGCCATTCCTTCTTCAAGATTTCCCGCATTTTTTGCAGCCATGTATCCTGAAGCAGCCAGAAGATTGTCTGTCAAAGCAGTTTTTCCGTGGTGAATGTGCGCGCTTGTCGCTATGTTTCTTATGTTTTTCTGATTGCTGCTAAGCCTTACGATTTTCTGTGATTGTGATTCTTTGTCTGCCATTTTTGATATATCAAATAGTAATTAATCATAAGAAAAATGATTTTTAAATGTTTCAATTGGGAAATTATCTTTTCCCGATTTCTTTCTTGACAGATTCAACAGGCAAAAAGTTTATGGTGATATTAAACCCGTTGTTTTGGAACAATTCTGCCTTTTGTACAGCCGCAGCAAGGGAATCTTTTTCTATTCCTCTCCAATCCATTTCCGCTCCGCTTCCGGCTTTTATGTAAGTGCATTCAGCAAGCTTTAATCTTCCTACATATTTAGCATGGATTCTTACTGTGTAATGTGCGCTCATGGCATTGCGCTTTTTTATTTGAGGAGAAATCTCTGTTGATATGTCCGCGCTTTCAATTCCTTTATTTTTTGCGCTTTCAATAAATTCATACTCATTTCTTGGAATGCCCAGCAGATTATATGCAAGTGACATTTAAGGTAAAAATTTTTGCTCTTTTTAAGGATTATTATAATAAAAAATTATCTTGCTGAGTCTGCTTGTTTTTCAGATTCATTCTTTTTTCTTACAGACATGCTGTCGCCGTTGTTATCCGAAGCAAGAATTATCTCTTCTGCAAGAGCCTGGACAATTGTCTTTTTCTTGTTGAATGCCTTGTCTCCTGCTCCCTGAACAATCCATCTTATTGCAAGGTTCACTCTTCTCAATGGGGAAACATCAACTGCCTGTGGATATCTGGCCCCGCCGTATTCAATGACAGTGATTTCATCCCTTGGAGCAGAATTCTCAATTGCTTTTACAAGAACTTCAACGGGATTCTTTCCTGTTTTTTCATGTATTATTTTGAATGCGTCAAGAACTGTCTTCATATTCTTTGAATATAATCCTGTATTTTTTCCGAGTTCTATCTTGTGCTTTTTTCCCCTGTGTCCTGAAACAGCAAGCCTGTTCATGAGCCTTTCAACTATGTTGATTTTTGCCTGCATGAATTTCTGAACGTTTCTTCCCTGGCTTTTAAGAATTAATTTTGGCTGAAGATTTATTACAGCTCTTAATCCCGGATCTGCAACAGAAATATTTGATGTTTCATATAAATCAAATATCTTGAACGGCGGGATTGTTTTTTGCTCCATTTTATTCGCACCTTGGAATGTATTGTTTAGTTCCGTCGCCATTGCTTACGGCCACAAATTGCCTTTCTCTTGTCAATTTTCTGACAATGCCGTTGATCTCCCTCCTCGTAAACATTCTTTCATCATATTGTATGTAACTTGAAGGGTTAAAGTCAAGCCCCAGATTATTTTGGACTGTTCGGCCATCCGGTATGGTGAGATTAAATGCAAGGAATCTTCGCCCATTATTGACTATCTCCTGGACTTCTCTTGCATCTGTTGTTGTGTAAATATAGGAATAATCCATTTTATTTTTCGCCTCTTGCTGCCTTGCCGATTTTAGCGTGAATCTCAGGACCCATGTTCATGACTTTGACTTGATTGTCTAAAAGGTATACTTCTCCCTCGAGATTATTGGAAACATATATTCCGACAAGTTCAGAGGGTGATGCATCGCTTTTGTCATTATCGCGGTGATATCTTCTGTTTAAGCCGGCTTCACTTTCCAAAAAAGATTCAACCCGTTTTCTTGCTGCTTCATTAGGAAGAGGATATGCTGAACTTATTAAATCCATTTTATTTCACTCCTTCCATAGCAAGTCTTCCGATGTCTCTCGCCATATTTAAATCAAGTCCATTTAAGCTAAGCCACCTGCCGATTATTCTTATTACGCCGCCGTCTATTTCTGCTTTAATAACATCATTTCCTGTTTCATAGTACTTTCTTACTTTCGGGCTTCCTCTGAGATAATTCGCTATTTTAGCACCGGCTTCATTATCCTGAAGGATAAATTCTCCGGAAAAATATTCCTTTCTTGTTTGATTTCCCATTTAACGCCTTCCCTTTTCTATTATGCCCTTCCACAATCTTTTGAGGGGCTGGTCATTTACTTTTATAACCTGGAATCTTATTCCCGGAATGTCTCCCTTTTGTCTTCCTGAACGCCCGCCGATTCTTTCTATCATGACTTCATCATGCTCGTCAATGAATTTCTGCGCGAGGTTTCCCGGTATGAAAACTCCGACGCTTATTCCATTTTTTGTGAGCTGAACTCTGCAGCATTTTCTCATTGCAGAATTTGGCTGTCGCGCTTCTTTTTGGAATTTTGAAAGAACAATTCCCTTTGCCTGGCTTGCGCCTTCAAGAGGGTCTGATTTCTGGTAAAGCCCGAGGGTTTTCACTTTGTAATTCTTGTCTTTCCATCTGAATTTTCGCCTGTCTTTTGCGAATTTTCTTGCATTATTTTGTCCCATTTTTGAATATAAAATAGTGTTGAGAAAATTAGTTTATAAAGGTTTTTGGAGAATAGAAAAAGTGCAAATTCAGATTATCCTGAATTCCTTTCCGAAAAAATTTCTTATTATGCCCTGCATTTCAGCCAGCCTTCTCTTCTCCCTTCCCAGAAGCATTGCCTTGCTCTGTGTTGTTCCTGCTGTAAGAACAATCTCATCGCCTTTTTCTTCAACATTTCTGAATGTTATGGGATAAACTATCGCTTCTATGAATGGCTTTGCATGATAAATTCCCTGAGGAAAAGGAATTACTTTTATCTTCTTTCTTAAAATACCGTACATTTCTTTCACATTTCTTCCCTGTTCGCCTATTGCTTTTGCAACAAGATGTTTTGGCACGCAGAAATAAATCGTGTCATTGTATATGAAGCAGAATCTTGTGTTGACATGCGTGATTCTTTCAAAAAGATTAAGATATCTCATATCCTGCATGCTTATTGTGCTTTCCATTGTGTAAAATTATTATTTTATATACAATACTTACTCGCTTTTTTTCTTTTTTCCTGAACTTTCCTTTTCCTTTGTAAGAGGCCCGGTGACTTTTACAAGAAGTCCTGGAAGGCCTGTACCTACTGGGACCGGCTGGTTTAGAATTATGTTTTCCACGACGCTTGCCAGCTTATCCTTGCTTCCCTTTACAGTTGCGTTGACAAACTGC
>DATJPO010000063.1:0-3100 GCA_035506395.1 Candidatus Omnitrophota bacterium | reverse complement strand
GAACAATACCTTCCTTATTCTTTCCTTTATTCTCTGACATCTTCATCTGATTTTCTTCAGAAGCTGGTTTCAGAGCAGATTACAGTGAATGGACAGAGTTATTGGGATGCTGGAAGCGTATCTGGCGCTTATTATGATACTGCCGTAGCTCTTCTCTCTCTTCAGTCACAAAGTCCTCCTGAAAAAACAAAAGCAACGGATTGGCTTGACAGCACGCAGGGTGCCGATGGCTGTTGGAATTCAGATAATATAGCTGATACAGCTTTCATATTGTATTCTGTTTCAGGTTCAACAGCAGTTTCTTCTTCATCTTCTTCAAATTGCCTGTCTTCAGGATATTACTGCCTTTCAAGTTCAAGCTGTCTTCAGTCTAATGGCAATGTCCTTCAGGGTTATATATGCTCTTCAGACGCATACATCTGCTGCAGTCAGCCTCTTGCTACTCCAAAATGCTCTGACGAGGGTGGAATTATTTGTTCATCGTCATCGGGGCAAGTATGCCAGGGAGGCATGCAGGCAACAGCATCAGATACTTCATCAGGACAGATATGCTGTATTGGAGGTTCATGTGCAGAATCTCAACAAACTTTAAGCGATTGTGAATTAGCAGGGGCAACTTGCAGAAGTTCATGTTTAAGCAGCGAGCAAACTCTTGCCCAAAACTGTGATTCAACCACAGAAGTATGCTGTTCTCCAAAGCCGGCAGGTTCTGGAATAGGGTGGATAATCTTCTTTTCCGCATTAGTCCTTCTCGTAATACTTGGAATAATTTTCAGAAAGCAATTGAGAATTTGGTGGATTAAGATAAAATCAAAGTCCGGAAAAGGTGGTGCGCAAACAACATCAAGGCCATCATTCCCTCCATCAGGTCCTCCAATGAGTTTCAGGCGCCCTCCAATGCCTCCTCCTAATCAATTTCCTTCAAGGACGCAAAAATCTTCTGAAGTCAATAATGTTCTTAGCAGATTGAAAGAGATGGGTAAGTAATTCCCCCGGAAATGATAAATAATAAAGAACTTTACTAAATCCGCGCGTCTTGATTCTCCCGAGATACATTGCGAAGCGTATGCAATCGCAGCGCATTAAACTATCAGGTTTTTCTATTATTAATTTTCTGGCTTATCTCAAAAAGATATGATAAAATTGATAAAAATTTATAAGTGAATGTTTTCTGGTATTATCATGAAAAAGAGCCTGATTTTGTTATTGGCTGCATTATCGCTTTTTCCTCTGATTTCTGCAGCGCAGATTGAAATGAAATCCAATTTCACCCAGGGCGAGACATTAATCGCAGCAGTATCGGGAAATTTTCTTGAACAGATTCAGGAGCAGAATATCCTTTTATATGAAGGGCATAACAGAGTTTCATTTATCCCAACTGTCGGGCAGATGCAGGATGAATATTATATTTACGGACAGCTTGCAGGCAAATCTCCCGGGAATTATTCTTTGATTATAAGAGGAATTTCTTATTTTGAATCAGGACAGACAAAAACCGATGATATTATAAGCAATTTTACGATTACAGACAATCAAACGGATTTTACAGTAACTCCGGGTTTTTTGCAGACTATCGGAAATTTTTCAATTAATGCTGAAAATTTCAAAGACACCAGCATAACAGTAAGTTCTTTTATAAAAAATTCAACCCAAGCGCCCCAGAACCCCGGCTTTTTTGGATTTCTGACAGGCAGTTCTTCAACTTCAAATGAGATAGAAACTCAGATTCCTGCAGGAAAATCAGAAGCAATTTCTTTTTCAGCAGATAATTATTCAAATCAGTTGATATATGCTGTACTGGATTCGGGAAACACTCACTATGAAATTCCGGTTTTTATCTCGGGCAATGCAACTTCTGGAGAGAATGAATCTCAGCTGAGCTTCAATCCTCCTGAAAGAAAAGTTTCAATGGTTGCAAATTCCAGCACTTTCATTTACATTTACCTCGATAATTCAGGGCAGACAGATTTATCTGACATATTTCTTAATGTTTCAAATAGTCTGGCGCCCTATGTTTTTATTTCAAACAATTCTTTTTCTCTTGACAAAAATTCAAGCATTCAGATAAGAGCCAATATTTCCTCAGGCACAAAAGACGGGATTTTTATAGGAAATATTTCTGCATCATCAGGAAATCTTACCTCTTATTTTTTTCTCAGCCTTAATTTTTCAAAAGCATATACCCCTTCTGGAAACACTTCTCTTTTCCAGACATGTTCTGAACTCGGAGGGCAATTCTGCAATTCAAATGAAACCTGCAGCACTCCATTCCAGAATGCAGAAGATGGGAAATGCTGCACTGGAACATGTAAGCCTGTTTCTTCCAACAGCGGGGCAATCGTAGGATGGATTCTAGCCATTGTAATTTTGCTTCTTGTAATCGCCTTTTTTGTCTGGAGATTTATGAAAGCAAAGCGCCCTTTTAATCTTTTAAGCATTGCAAAAGGGAAATGATTCCTGAGTTTGTTTTTTCTCCTCTAAAATTTTCCTGATTAAGTCAATTCCATGCTGTATTTCTCTTTCGCCGGGATTATGCCTTCGTGAACCCTCTGTTTCACCGGCAGGAGAAGCAGGAAGCACAGGAATCTCAAAATCTTCTTCCTTAGGCTTATCTGTTTTTGCACGTGGATAAATACTTATAAGAAAATTATTCCAGTAACCGGACATAATAGCATAAGAAATACTGACAGCGTCATTCATTTTTTCTTCTTCACGCTTGTTTTCTTTTTTTCTTCCGGTTTTTCATTCAGAATATTCTTAAGCTTTGTTTCAAGCATTGCTTTTTCTACCTGCAAGACTCTCGCTATTTCATCGTATGCATGAAGTCTTCTTATCAGTTCATTAAGAATGTCATTCCAGCCATTGTTTGTAAGCGCAAGAATTTCAGGAGAAGAAATTTCAATATTTGCAGGCATGTATTTGAATATCAGGAGAATAAGATTGAAGAAACTCTCTGTTTCAATTTCAATTTCCGCAAAGCTTTTATAAAAATCCTGCGGAGCAACCTTGAATTTCTGCCCTGCTGCATCTGCAACGCCCGCGCCCTCTTCCATTTTTTTCGGCTCCTTTATGTTTTTGCTTTTTATTACAACTCCCGGCT
>DATJPO010000062.1:0-3715 GCA_035506395.1 Candidatus Omnitrophota bacterium | reverse complement strand
ATGATTCTGCGCTTGCAGATATGAAAAAACTCCAGACAATTCTGAAAACAGGAAGCCTGCCCTTCAAATTGCAGATTGTAGAACTGGATACAATTTCTCCAACGCTTGGGCAAAGTTTCACAAAATACATCTTGATTGCTGCCGCAGCATCTCTTCTTGCCGTGGCATTATTTCTTTTCCTTAGATATCATAGAAAATCTGCTTTTGTTTCATTATTCATATGCGCAGCAGAAATCACAATTACTCTTGGAGTCGCTGCTTTTCTAAGGCAGGATTTGGATTTGCCGGCAATAGCCGGAATTCTTGCTGCGATTGGAACCGGCGTTGATGACCAGATTGTTATACTTGATGAGACTGTTCACAAAGAATCAGTTGGAATAAAAGAGAGAATCAAAAGAGCTTTCGCAATAATAATCGGTGCTTATGCGACAGTTGTTGTCTCCCTCCTTCCTCTTTTATGGGCTGGCGCGGGATTGCTCAGGGGTTTTGCAATAATGACTCTTATAGGGATAACCATAGGAGTGTTCATAACGCGTCCCGCATTTTCAGAGATAATAAAGAGAATGGAAAAAGAATAGTTCTTCTTAGGAAATAAAAGAAATAATTTTATTAACCGCAGCCTCAATTCCTTCTTTGTCTGTTTCTATTTCAATATCAGGATTTTCAGGAGGCTCATAGGGAACATTTTTTGATATTCCTATAAAGTTCTGCACCTCTCCCGCCAAAGCTCTCTTATAAAGTCCTTTCACATCTCTCTTTATGCATGCATCCAGTGGGCAATTGATGTAAATTTCAATGAAATCTTGTCCCAGAAGATGCTTGGCTTTTTTCCTGCTTTCTCGGAAGGGAGAAATTACAGGCACTAAAATAAAATCATAGTTTTCTTTTTCTTTTGCGCAGATTTCGCTGATTAATCTGTTATTTTCCTTAATGTCTTCAGGCGTGAATCCAAGATGCTTGTGAAGTTTTTCTCTTACAGCATCGCCATCAAGGATTAAAACACGCTTATCATGCAATAAAAGATATTCTTCCACTTTTTTTGCAATACTTGTCTTTCCACTTCCTGATAATCCTGTAAACCAAAGAACTTTTGCATGTACCATTTATTCCACAAAGACTCTTTCTCCATTCTTTATTTTTTCTATTATTATATCTGATATCTCCGGCCTCATAAACCATTCAGGAGGCCTTATTCCTTTCTTCAGCATTTCTCTTGCCTGAGTTCCGGAGATATTCATCCTGTTTTCTTCAGGATAATCTATAAAATCAGGTTCATGCACATACTTATTCTCCAAATCGGAATAAAAAACATTGTCAAATTTTATTATTTCCATCCCGAGTTCTTCTTTTGTGAAATTAGTGAAAATTTTATGCGAATCTTTCGGTCCATAAAAATTCCCCACGCCGGTATGGTCTCTTCCGACAATAAAATGCGAGCATCCAAAATTTTTTCTTATAAGTGCTGTAAAGACAGCTTCTCGTGGGCCGGCATATCGCGAGTATGTGGCAAGAGTTCCGAAAACGACTTTGGTTTTAGGATAAAAGTCTTTAATCATTTTCTCATAGGATTCAATTATTACGCTTGATTCAAAATCCCCGCTTTTTTTCTTTCCTACAACCGGGTGAATAAAAAGTCCATCACAAAGCCCTCTTTTTAATCCTTCTAATTGCACAAATTCATGCGATTTGTGTATCACATTTCTTGTATGAAATCCGACTACTTTGCTCCACCCCCTCTCTGAGAAAATTTTCCGAGTATGCGCTGGAGTAAGTTCATGGATTTTATTTTCGGAAATCCTTTTTTTTATCAGACTGATTTTTCCGCCCAAAAAAATATTTCCGCTGTCGAGGAATCTCTTTACGCCTGGATGAGTTTCGTCAAGAGTTCCATAAATCTTCATGGCAATATCCCTTTTATTTAGAGTATACACTTCATCAAGATGAAGTATTGCATAAATAATCCCGTCTTTGGAAAGAGCAATATCCTGTCCGGCATTTAAACCAGAAGCCTCTTCTTCTCTTACCGTTAGCATTATTGGAATCGGCCAGATTGTGCCATTCAGCAGCCTCATGTTGTTTGCAACAGATTCTATATCTTCTTTTTTCATAAATCCTTCCAAGGGACTGAATGCTCCGACTGCAATCTGTTCTATATCCATTAAAGTTTCTTCATTAATTTCAATCTTTTTTTCGGGAATTATTCCTTTATAATTTGGGAAAAATCTGTTTACAAGATGTCCTCCATGCGGTCTAACAAGCATATCAGAAACATTGTCTGAATACTGGGAGTTAGCTATTATCTCTGTCAAATCTTCTTTTTTATTTTCTAAAAAATCAATTTGTTTTATAAGCAAAGCAAGCATGTTAACTGTTTCAACCGGGTATTTTCCGACAGCAGTTTCTTTTGTTAATGCAATCCCGCTTGCACCATCTAAAAGAGTGTTTATGATATCATTGACTTCTGCCTTGCTGGGTTTTAACGCTATGGACATTTGTTCAAGGGTATTTGTTGCAATAAACGTTTCTTTTCCCATATCCCTGACTTTTTTAATTATCATCTTCTGGATGAAAGGGATTCTCTCCAGCGGAATTTGTGAACTCAAATCTCCTCGGTCTACAAGCACACCCTCCGACATTTTTGCAATTTCAAGAAAATTTTTTAACCCTTTTTTTGATTCTATCTTTGAATAAACTACTGCTTCAGGATATGCCCTTCTGAATTTTGACACACTTTCGGGGTCTTCCATGAAAGATAGTGTAAAATGTTTTATATTATGTTTCTTCGCAATTTCAACAGCCAGCATATCTTTTTTGCTGAAAGGAGGCAGTATAAACAATGGACTGTCAACTAAAACAGCTTTTTTACCTCCTATAAGCCCTCCAATTACTACTTCGCAAAGCACATAACCTTCGTTTATAGGGGACGTGTCAAATACCCTTAAGAGAACAGAATTAAAATCTATGGAAATTAAATCACCCTCATTTAATTTTTTTACAATTCCTTGCGGATTGAGAAAAAGATTTTCCGAATCACATTCTATTTTTTCGCTGAATAATTTGATAATATTTCCTTCGCTGAATGTAATCTCTCCTGTATTGCCCGATCTTATCTGCGAACCTTCGGTATCAATTATTATCGGCACTCCGTAATTTATTATTTCTCTTATTCTTTTGTCAATATCTTCTTCTTCAGTATGTGATAAATTTATTCTGAAGAAATCAACGCCCCTATTCTTTAATTTGCTCAAAACTTCAGAATTATTGGATGATGGACCAATAGTGCAGATAATTTTTGTATTGCCAATCATAATTCCTCACCTGCTTTATTATTTTTAAAGATTATGCATTTCTATTCGCTAATTTGCGAAGTTTTGCTTTTTAGGAAACTTCTCAGAAGATTGCAGACATAGACTACTTGTTCATTTGTTAAATCATGATAGCTCGGCAGGTTGATTGCACGGGATGAAATGTCATAAGATACAGTATTTTCTCTTTTTTCTTTAAACATTGGAAGGGAAGACAGAGGATAAAAGAAAGGCCTTGCATCTATGCTGTTGCTTTGAAAAAGATTTATCAGTTCTTCGCTTTGTATGCCCAAAGATTTGTCAAGCACGGCTGTCGGCATCCAAAAACAGTTCTTGGTATTTTCGAGCTCGGGATTTATTTTTATAGGAAGCCCGGATAGATTTTTTTTATATTCATGAAAAATTTCTAT
>DATJPO010000061.1:0-2792 GCA_035506395.1 Candidatus Omnitrophota bacterium | reverse complement strand
AAGAAATCAATAGCATAAAGACCCCAAGATAATTGCCGCGCCTTGGTTCTCGCAAGTCTATATTAGTTTCTTTTTAGAAAGCCTAATTTAGTTTCTTTCGGGAAGCCTAGCCTTTCTTTTCTAAAGAAAGGGTGGCGAGAGGTGATAATCTTATTCTTTCTTTTTTTTATCTTCTTTCAGCCCGAAATCAATGACAGGCTCAACATGATGCTTCTCAAGATATTTGTAGACATTTGCCTGCTTTGAACCCTGAATCAGGCTGACTACTGCATTCTGCGCCAGTTTCATATGCTCGGGATTTCCGATAATTCCGACTTCATTATTGCTTACTGCAAAAAAGCAGTCTGTAAGTTCAATCAGTGTTTTCAGGGTTTTTCCCTTTGTTCCTATTATCCTTGCCCTTATCGTTTCAAGATTTGTTCTCTTTGTGTATTTTTTTATATTAAGAATTTCAAATGCAAGTTCGCTTTCTTTTATCAGAAGAGCAATTTCAACTTTAAATCCAAAATTTACAGCCTCCAGAACTTTTTCAGCCTCATACTCTTCAAGAGGAGGGCCGTCAATTGACACTTCCTTTCCTCTGTTCGTGATTTTTATGCCAAGGACTTCTTCAAGTTTTTCCTTGTTTCTTATTATCTCAGATATTTTCTCGCATATCATTTTTTTCATATTATTCCTTCCTGCTTTAGAATTTCCTTGTGATTATAAGCCATCTTCATCTTTTTAATTTCTTTTGGCGCAAACCATTTTACATCCTGCGTTTCATCCTTTGCCATGGGTTTTCCTTTGATTTTGCAATAAACAGGAATATCCAAATACTGGAATTTTTTCCCTTTTTCAGCGAAGTTCATCATTGGTTTTTTTGCATATTTAATGACTTTGGAATCAACTCCAAGCTCTTCGCGAATTTCACGCCTTATTGCCTGTTCAATTGTTTCGCCATATTCAATCAGCCCTCCCGGAAGCCCCCAGTAACCAGGATACAACAGCACATTTTCCGCTCTTTTCTCAAGAAGAATTTCGCCTTTTGAATTTTTTATTATAGCGGGAACACCCGGAGTAATGCGTTTGCCGAAAAAAAGCTGCATTCCTAGCCTGAAAATTCCTTTCATTTTAAAATTCAGATGTTTCCTCTTTTAGATATCCTTCTCTTTTCAGCCATGCAATCTGGTTTGTACGATATTTCAAGAGTATGTCTGCCTTATCTTTGTCAAATTCCCACGGCTTCACAATCACAACATCGCCCGGGCGAAGCCAAAGTTCTCTTTTCAATCTGCCCGGAACCCGGCAATTTCTTGTTTTTCCATCAAGACAATTAACCAGCATTTTGTTTCCGCCGAGCCTTTGCTCTATAATCCCGATTATTTCATCTCCTTTTGGGAGAGGCGCGCGCGAAACACTTTCCTGCTCTTCTTCATTCCTCTGAAATCTTTTCCTTTCCATAATTTAGAAATTCAACCGCAATTTATAAATTGTTCGTGATATCATTTCTGTTGCAACTGCAAACTCTTATAAATCCGGTTTATCTACAATTTTGATGGCAAATTATGAAGAGCTTCTGAATGAGGCATATAAAAAAATAAAGCAGCCCGAAGGAAACTGCGAAAGATTTGAAGTGCCAAAAGCCGAAGGGCATTTTGAAGGAAAGAAAACAATAATCACGAATTTCATGCAGATAGCTGATTATATAAGAAGAAATCCGGAACATCTTCAGAAATTCCTCCTGAAAGAGCTTGCTTCATCAGGGCAGAGGGAAGGAGACAGGCTTGTTCTGAATCAAAAAGTGCCGAGCGCAAAAATAAATCAGAAAATTGAAGAATATGTGCAGGAATTTGTCCTGTGCAAGGAATGCGGAAAGCCGGATACAGAATTAGCGAAGGATGCAAACAGCAGGCAAATGTTCATCAACTGCCTTGCATGCGGTGCGAAGCGTTCGGTAAGCAGAATATAAAAATTTAAAAGCCACCTAAACTAAATTCTATTGAATAATTAAAACAAGGGAGGAAAAATGGCTAAACAAGAACTTGAATTTTTCGATGTCAAGACAAAGAACAAATTCAAGACTAATGAATACAAGATTGTTAACAAGGGCGGAAGAATGTTCGCCGTGGCAAAATCCAGAAGCGGACCTCATGAATGCTGGAGAGTTGTTTCAAAGGAATTTGCTGAAAAGAACAAATAATTGCAATGCTCGTAAGACTTATCAAATCATACAGATATGTCGTCGCTGTCTGTGATTCTGAATTATTGGGAAAAAGATTTGAAGAAGGAGACTTCCAGCTTCATGTAAAAGAAAGTTTTTACAAAGGCGAAGAAAAGTCAGAGAAGGAAACAGTGAAATTTCTTGAAAGAATGGCGAAAGAAGACGCGACATTCAATATAGTAGGGGAAAAATCTGTCAGTGCTGCGCTTAAAGCAGGAATAATCAATGAGGATTCTGTAGGAGAAGTGCAGGGAATAAAGTTTGCACTGGTGCTGTTATGAATTTAGAAACTATAAATAAAGAAGCAATATTTCACATTGCTATTATTACCCCTCTTTTTACTTATTTTTGATTAAGAAGAAAATTAAGAGTAATAGAACAGATTCTTGCAATATTAACTTTATTTTTAGTTGTAGAAGTGATAATCTATCTTTTACCATTTTTCATAGATGCACTTAAATCATTATTTTAACCTATTTTTCTCATCCCCAAACCTTTAAATACTTCTTTTCTTGCCTAAAAATATCTGAGAAATCAGAAAAAGGTGATTAAGCTTAAATGAAGAAAAACAAACAAAAAGCGGGCAAGG
>DATJPO010000060.1:0-5624 GCA_035506395.1 Candidatus Omnitrophota bacterium | reverse complement strand
GAAGAATGTAGTTTTTAAAATTGATGGGACTGCAAAAATGCCGAAAAGGAATATCAGGCTTTTTTGCCTGCTAAACTTACTCCTGTATTAAACTGGTTTGTTCTTGAAAGGATTCTTCTGAAGGATACAACTATTATGAATGCAAGAACAGCTGCCCCCAATGTTGCAAAAATATAGATTTTATAAGTATCAAGCAAAGATGATGCTGTCATGCAACCTGTTTGCTCGCTGCATCCGAAAGGGCAATCTTTCTGAACAGTCCATGATGAAGTTTCACTGCACATTTGAAGCTGATTACTGAAGCATCTCAACTGATTTGGAATGCATTCTTTTGCCTGAACCAAAACAAGGAATGTTGATAATCCCGGAGAAATTGCAGTGAAGTAATAATATTTATTATCACTGCCTGTCAGGATTGTTGAAAGTGAATTCCATTTATCTCCCGAATTAGCTTTTCTGTAAAGCGTTACATTTGACAATGACAAATTTTCCGAATTAACAGCGCTCTTATTAACCCTGAATATGAATGTTACATTTGCAATTGCCGTATTATTCAGATTTGTAGTATTTATCTGGAATGCCTGATAAGTCGTTCCATTTGGCAATCCTATTTTTATGTCTGCCTGCCCTGTTTT
The DNA here is from genome assembly GCA_035506395.1 of Candidatus Omnitrophota bacterium. Taxonomy (GTDB): domain Archaea; phylum Nanobdellota; class Nanobdellia; order Pacearchaeales; family GW2011-AR1; genus JAKLIN01. The sequence continues at coordinate 4,989 of DATJPO010000060.1, read as the reverse complement.
GTTTATTGCAGTTATTTTTATTATTGCAGAAGTAACATTTATTTTAGTTGCAATGCTGATTTGTGTTAATATTATGCTTGCAGCATCAACTGAAAATGTCACGGGCTGGCTTGGAGTTATCAAAGGAATAAATGTTGTTTGTGAAATCTGCGCTCCCGCAGGGCCTTCCGGCGGATTTGTTGTTAAAGCAGAAGACACTTCTCCCGCTCCTGAAGCTATTGTTGTTTCATTGGAACTTCTGTTATAAGTCCCGAAAATTCCATTATCGCCTGCCAGATAAATTAGACCGTCGTTGGGGTTGTAGGCTATGCTGTTTATATTCTGTGTTCCAATCCAATCTCCTGCATCTGTTCCGCTTAAATCCTCAGTGGTGTTTGATGTCCTGTTATAAACGCCGAAGATGCCTCCGGAACTTGCATAATAAAGAAGATTTCTATCGGAATCATACGCTAAAACTCCTCTCGCTCCATTTGAGCTTGTGGATACATTAGATGTCTGATTGTAATATCCAAATAATCTATCAGTTGTGTCCGTAGTAGTGAAATAAACTAAATTATCATTTGCATCATAGACTGAAGAGACAATACCATTGGTTCCAAGCCAGTCCCCTGTATCTGCCGCACCTAAATCTGTAGAAGTATTGGAAGTTCTGTTATAGACTCCAAAGCTCGCTCCGCTTCCAATTGAACCCATATAAACCAGATTGTGGATTGGATCTGCAGCCAGGGTATCTATTACGGTAGATGCAGGGATAGTTTTTGAGGATAAGTCATAAGTGATATTAGTTGATTTGTTGTAATATCCAAATAATGCACTGGCTCCTGAATTTAGATAACCTCCGATGTAAGTGCTGTTTTTTCCGTCATATGCCATGGCAAATATAGCAGCATTTGCATTAATCCAATCATTCTGGTCTGTTCCATTCAGATCATAAGAAGTATTTGTTGCCTGATCATAATATCCCCATGTATTTGAATTTTTTATAAAATAAACACGCCCATTATTTGAATCATAACTTAATTTTGTAAGTCCGCCATACCCCAACCAGTTTCCGGGATCAACTCCCTTCAGATTTTCTATAACGTTTATTGTCCTGTTGTAAACTCCGAAAATTCCCGCTGTCCAGCCACCGATATAAATGAGATTATGCACAGAATCTGACGCCAAACTGTATAATTGAGAACTTCCAATCCAGTCATTTGAAAAAGATGTTCTTAGGCTTTCAGTAACATTGGAACTGAAATTGTAATCTCCAAAGATTCCTGTTGCTCCTCCCAGATAAGTTAAATTGCTGTTGGAATCATAAGTGCAGGCTATTAAGCCTACTCCCCCATACCAATCATTTACAGAGGTATTGCCCAGATTATAAGAAAGATTATCCGACTCATTAAAAACTCCAAATAATCCGCTGCCTATAAGATAAACTAAATTATTGCCATCATAAGCCATTGGCAAAATTTTATTAGTTCCTGCCCAATTGCCTATATAAGTTGCATTAAGATTATATGTAATACTGTTTGATGCGTTATAGACTCCAATAACAGGATTTCCCCCCAAATAAACTTTATCATGCTTATAATCATAGACTACAGAATCCAGTTCAGATGTTCCAATCCAATTTCCGACTTCTGTGCCATTTAAATTGTAAGTCAAATTATCTGTCCTGTTATAAACTCCAAAAACACCTCCTGCTCCAACGAAATAAGCTTTGTCATGAACATAATCTGAAGCTATACCATACAATGCAGTAGTATTCAGCCAATTTCCGATATCTGTTAAGTTCAGGGGATATGTTATGCCGCTTGTTGCATTGTAATATCCGATAAATCCGCTGCCCTCTGATCCGCTTGAGCCTACGATATAAACCAGATTATGCGCAGGGTCATAAGAGATTGAATTGATAAGGCTTGAGCCCATCCAGTTTCCCACATCTGTATTATTAAGATTATATGTCAAATTATCTGTTCTGTTGTAAACTCCGAAGATATTTGCTGTCCTATGAGTTCCTCCTGCAAAATAAATAAGGCTATGATTAATATCATAAGCTGCTGTTACAAGAGGATATGCGCCAAGCCAATCACCGTTTGCTTCTGTCGTTCCCAAATCGCTAGTAGTTCCTGCACTTCTATTGTAAACTCCAAATACTGTTCCGGTGCTAAATCCTGCTCCACCTATTAAATAGACAAGGCGATTATTTGAATCATAAACCAAACTGTTTATTGCCCTGTTTCCTATCCAGTTATTAGGATTCAAATTTGCTGTTGTATTATTGAGAGTTGCACTCAGGACAGGCGTCTGATTCATCACTATAATAATAAAAAAAACAGAAAATATCAATAAGACAAATAAAATTGTCCTGACTGCCCATTTTTTCATATTCAATCCGGAGAATAATAAATCGCCTCTCATAGTTTTTTTTAAGGGAAACATTATTTTTAAAATTAATTAAAATTTATTATTTTTTTATGGTTTTGAAGCATTTTTTCAGAAATTTAATCATAAAACTTATAAAGGACGCCTATCATCTAGAATTCTAAATTTTTTGAGTAATATAATATGAAAAAAAGAATGCCGTTAGTAATTACGCTAGCATTTGCAATGGGAATTCTGCCGATATCAAAAGCAAGCGCGCCGAATTTGCTGGAAAAAACAGTGGCTGAAACAGCAAGCCATTTTAACCAGGAACATCTTCAAGAAGGATTCACTTATTCTGTTTTGCCGCAGGATAGCCTGGTGCAGGCTTATGTCAAATATAAGAAATTTATGGCAGAATCTGAAATTGCAAAAAAAATCTCAAAAGAAGATTCTCTTTACGGCAAAATATTCTCTCAGTGGAATTCCGATGTTCCCCCCTATCTTTCCATTCATGATGCGAGGGCGATGATTTTTATTGAATCCTCGGACAAGCCAAGGGAAGAAAGCCCTGCAGGAGCAAGAGGCTATATGCAGATGACAAGAGGCACATGGAACATGGTTGTTGAGCATTTTCATTTGAATCTCAAGGAATGGAATTTCAACAAAAAAGCATTTGAACCCTCTTCGAACATACATATGGGAATACTTTATATGGTGATGCTTGATGGTGAATTAAGGGAAAATTTTCCCCTTTGGGATTATCTTCCCGATTCAGGGAAAAAGAAATTATTTCTTGCTTCATACAATGGAGGGATAGGGAATCTGAAATTCAGAGACTGGGATATAAATAATATGAATGAAGAAACAAGAGATTATGTCCCTAAAGTTCAGTCAAAAAGCAGGGAATTTGAAGAAAGATACAAACCGCTTTACAAAGATTTATTTGATTAGAAATTTATCAATCTGTTTCTCTGCAAGCTTTCTTCTTTTCTGATGCTCTTTCAAAAATGAATTAATCTTTTCAATCAGAATTTCCTTTAATTCAGAGGTGAGCATTTTTCCTGATTTGTAATCATCATGAATTTTCTTCAGCTTTTCATCATCCGGCTCAAAAAACATTTTAAGATACTGGAACGAAACATCAACATCAGGATTTCCGCCCATTTTTCTGTGCTCTTCAATTGTATCCTTCCCGCCTGAAAATGCATATTTTTTTATTTTTGTTTCAACTTCTTTGGGAGAATCTGTTGAAAATATTGCAGTATTTTCCTCGCTGCTTGACATTTTTCCCTCTGCGCCCGTCAATGGCGGAAGAAATTTTCCGTGTATTATTGATGGCTTGTAAAATCCCAACTTGGGGCATATGTCTCTTGCAATTCTGAAATGAGGATCCTGATCTATTGCAAGAGGGATAAGACACGGAATATTCTTTTTTTTAATGACAGATGGCAGTATTGCAGGAACAGCCTGCATGCTTGTATAAAAAATCTGCCCGATATTATAGTCATTGGTAAATCCAAATGCCGCCTTTACTGTTGAAAAAGTGATTTTCTTCGCAAACTTTATGGCTTCTGGATACAACAATCCCGCATGCTTCGTATCAATAATAAAATGCGTCTTTTTTGGGTTAAAGCCGACTGCTATCACGTCCAGCATGTTGTCCTTTGTCCATTTCTCTATTTCTTCAAATGATTTGTCCTTGAAAAGGAATTTTTCATCATCTGTGAACTGAAAATATAATTCAACATCGAATTTCTCCTGAAGCCACTTGACGAAATACCATGTCTGAAGATGCCCCAACTGAATTTTTCCCGAAGGGCCTCTTCCGGTATAAAGAAAGAATTTATTTCCCTTTTCATATTCATCCAAAAGCCAGTTCATGTCCCTGTGGGCAAAAAAAACATCGCGTTTCAGCATAAAATGAAGTTCTTTAGTGTGCCTCTTAATCCTGTTTAGAATCTCGTCATTTAATTTTGAAACACCAAATTCCCTTATCAATTTATCATAATCTATTTTTCCCGAAACTTCCCATGGAGTTACGCGTGCCTCTTTGTCCATGCATCTTTTAATGTGATTTTCTTTTTAAATATATTGAACAAATATTTATAAATAAGGACGGACATTATTTATTAAAATGAGGAAGATATTTTTATTGCTGATAACATCGATTTTTGCAGTTTTTCTTGTTTCACTTGCATCTGCACAACCCGCATTTAATATTCAGCCAAATACATTGTATAATTTCGGAGATAATGTAAATGCTTCAATAACCCTTGACCAAGGCGGCAGCTTTTCATCTTATCTGGTTTGCGACGGAATAACTCAGGCACTTCTTAAATCATGGAATAACCTTTCATTGGGCGACTTCAATAATCCTCTTCCTCTTCAAATCCAACTGACTCCGGCATTGCTTGGCAGAGATTCTGCATTATGCCAGATAAAAGCAACATTAAACAGCAACACAATCTCTTCAGACAGCTTCAGGGTCTCAAATTTAATTGTAATATCTTTGTCTCCTGAAGACAGAGTTTTCAATCCTGGAGAGCAGTTGGCAATCAGCGGAACAGCTGTAAAGGAAAACGGGCAGAATGCCAACGGCACGGCTGAATTTGATTTGAATGAGGGAAACAGCAC
>DATJPO010000059.1:0-3884 GCA_035506395.1 Candidatus Omnitrophota bacterium | reverse complement strand
CATAAAATCCTTTTTCAGCGAGCTTTTTGAAATTTCCTGCAGTTATAGGCATCTCTTTATCATACAATTGAACTATGATGTTTCCTTTTGTTGTTTCAAGTTTGATTTTCATAGCCTTATCTTCCCCTCTTGCCATTCTTTGAGAACAAGTCTCGCTGTCCTATCCTCATCAATTTCACCGCCTTTTTTAAGAAAATTCTTTTTTCTTCCGAGTTTGTCCATGAATGATTCAAAATTTTCTGCTTCTATCTGATAGAAATTTTCAATGGCAGATGGAAATTCATTCATGAGATTATAGACAGCAATAACAGGGTTTGGCACTTCGCTGTATGAACGCGCGCCTACTTTTGTATGGCGCGACATGGCGCTTGCATAGGAAGTTGAATAATCTTTTTCAGAAATAATTCCGGGGCTGTCAAGCAAAACTATTCTCGGAGTAAGCCTTATTTTCATTATTCCTTTAGTGGAGCCGGGCTGTTTTCCGACTTTTGAAGAACTTCTTCCTGAAAGAAGATTGATTATTGAGCTTTTTCCTGTATTTGGATAGCCGACAACTCCGACGCTCACACGCCCAAAAACCCGGTCTTCAGGAGTTTCAACCCTGTTTGCCAGCATTTTTATCAAATCCCTGAGATTTCTTATTCCTTCTCTTGTGACGCATGAAATAAAAACATGAGGTTTCATAGAATTAATTCCCTCTTCATTCAGTTTGCTCTTGTCAATCAAATCAACTTTGTTCAGAACATAAACAAGGGTTTTCCCCTGCTTCTCTATCTTCTCCTCAATTTCCGGATTTCTTGTCTCTCCTATAAAACGCGAATCAATTATTTCAAGTATTACATCAGACATCTGGACAATTCTTGAAGCAAGAACAGGATATTTCCCCCTCTGTCTTTGCAGATTGACAAGCTTCTGCCTTGAGCGCATTATCATGGAAGTATCATGCTTCTTCTCCCTTCGTTTCCGGAAATTAAGTTTTGGTCTTTGTTTCATATTAAAACGAGAGATTTCGTATTTATAAATTGAAATATTGCGCCCTTTTCCAAAGTTAATGATAAAACTTATAACGCTTAATCCGCGTATCATAACAAAAACAATATAAATTCTATTTCCAAATATACAGCATGGAAAAAGAGGGGGAACAGGATTACTGGAATAAAAAGGAGCAGGAAATTTTTGGGATTTTTAATACGTCTGAAAAAGGGCTTTCAAATGAACAAATTGAACTGCAAAAGAAAAAATACGGATATAATGAGCTTAAAAGAAAGAAACCGGCTATATTTCTTTTTTTCAGGCAATTCAAGAGCCCTCTTATATGGCTTTTCATAATAATAAGCATTATCTCCATGTTTTTCGGGGAACTTATCAGTGCAGTAATAATACTGATAATAGTCTCTCTCACTTCCCTGTTTTCTTTTCTTCAGGAATACAGAAGTGAAAAAACAGTTTCTGATTTGAACAAAAAAATCTCGCATAAGGCAATAGCGATAAGAGACAATGAAAAGATTGAGATTGATGTGAAAGAGCTTGTTCCGGGAGATTTGATTGTCCTGAACATAGGAGACAAGGTTCCCGCTGATTTGAGAATAATTGAAAGCAAAAATCTGGAAATAGATGAATCAATACTTACAGGAGAGTCAGTTCCTGTTCGCAAGATTTCCTCTCCTGTAAAAAAAGCAGCAAGAATTCAGGATTATGCAAATTATGCTTTTGAAGGAACAATAATCTCCAATGGCGAGGCTCTTGCAGTTGTCCTATATACCGGAAATGAAACGCAGATAGGGAAGCTGTCAAAAGAAGTTGTTCAGCCGCGTCCTCAGGTTCAATTCCAGAAAGGAATAGGACAGTTCGTGAATTTCCTTATTTACATAGTTCTTGCAACAACGTTCATTATTTTTGTCGCAAATTTCATATTGAAGCAGAATCTCCTTGATTCCCTTCTTTTCGCCCTTGCAATAGCAATCGGAATCTCGCCTGAAATGCTCCCTGTGATAATAACTGTCGGGCTGGCGAGGGGCGGAAGAATAATGGCAAAGAAAGAAGTTATTGTGAAGAGATTAATCTCAATAGAGGACTTGGGTAACATGGATATTCTTTGCACAGACAAGACAGGAACTCTCACAGAAGGCAACACAAAAGTCCACAGCTTTATTGATTTTGAAGGGAAAACAAAAGAGGAAATTCTCCTGTATAGCATATTATGCAATTCAGCTGTTATCCATGGGAAGAAAATATCAGGCAATCCGATAGATGCTGCAATTCTCCAGCATGACCATTCAAAAATGGAAAGTCTGGCAAAATCCTATGCCAAAATAGACGAGATTCCTTTTGATTATGAAAGAAAGAGAATGTCTGTAATTGTGCAGAAAAAGAATGAAAAACTCCTGATTTCAAAAGGCTCTCCGAGATTAATGCTGAAAGTCTGTTCAAAAGTGGATTTAAACGGAAGAGTAAGCTCTATCTCTCCTTACCATAAGAAAATTGAAGATAAATTCCTGGAACTTTCCTCGCAGGGCTTGAGGGTTATTGCAGTCGCTTACAAAAGCATTGATAAAAAAACCTATGGCAAGAATGATGAAAAATCCCTTATTTTCATGGGTTTCATTGTTTTTTCAGACCCTCCAAAAGTGGATATAAAGGATTCGCTGGAAAAGTTAAAATTGCTGAATATTGATTTCAAGATACTTACAGGGGACAATGAGATAGTTACGAAAAAAATTGCGGAAGATGTGGGAATTTCAATAAGCAGGATTGTCCTTGGAGATGAAATAGAGAAATATGATTCTGATGAGCTCGCAAAAGCCTGCAATGAAGCTAATATTTTCTGCAGGCTCACTCCTATGCAGAAGAAAAGAATTATTCAGGTTCTGAAAGACAGCGGGCATGATGTGGGTTATTTGGGCGATGGAGTTAATGATGTTGCAGCGCTTCATGAAGCAGATGTGGGAATTTCTGTTGATTCTGCTGTTGATGTCGCGAAAGATGCTTCTGATATTGTTCTTCTCAAAAAAAGCCTGTCAATTCTTGCAGGCGGAGTAATTGAAGGAAGAAAAGTATTCAGCAATTCAATGAAATATATCATGATTGGGGTCAGTTCTGATTTCGGGAACATGATATCCATGGCTATTGGCTCTTTTGTTCTTCCGTTCCTGCCTCTTCTTCCTCCGCAGGTTCTTCTTAATGATTTGATTTATGATGTCTCCCAGATGCCTGTTTCATGGGATAATGTGGATCATGAATATCTCAAAAAGCCGAAGAAATTCAACCTGAATCTCATAAAGAAATACATGCTCTGGTTTGGTCCTCTCAGCACCATTTATGACTTGATTGCCCTTGCAATACTTGTATTCTTCTTCAAGGCATCAGAAATAAGCGTGCGGACAGGATGGTTTGTGGAGTCAATTTCAACGCAGATTCTTGTATTCTTCATAATCAGGACAAGAAAATCTCCTTTCTGGAAGAGCAAACCCGGAAAAGGAGTTTTAATCAGCTGTCTCAGCATGTTTGCATTTGCATTGATGGTTCCCTACACGCCTCTTGGAACAATATTCCAGCTCACCCCTCTTCCCCCTCTTTACTTTGCCTTCCTTGCAGGAATGATAATTACATATCTCCTGATTGCAGAAATCGGCAAGAGGATTTTCTTTAAGAAGTATGAGATATGATAAAGATTTTCTGAATTAGAAAAAGAGGATAGAATTAAATATATAGTTCATTTCTTAAGAAAATGAGATTAAAAGAAGATAAGCCTTTTTATCTAACAGAGAATATTAAAGAGAGGCTACTTACAAGAAATTGAAGGATATGGGATTTTCTAAAGGCACATTACATCCGTTGAAACAGAAAGTTAAAGAAGGAAAACCTTTTATGATAAGTCAAGATAT
>DATJPO010000058.1:0-15503 GCA_035506395.1 Candidatus Omnitrophota bacterium | reverse complement strand
CCTTTCATCATGACACCTTCCTGATGATCTCTTAAAGCTTTTCTGAAAAATTCTTCCGCTTTTTTTTCATCATCGGTAATTATCTGCTTTGCAGGTATGACCTTGTAGGGCGTGTCTGTTATTATTTTTTTCACGAGCTCTGTTCTTTTCCTAAATGGCTCATTAAGCATGGATTTTCCATTATAATAAAGGATGTCAAAGACATTCAGTTCAACAGGCATTTCTTTCTGCAGTTTCTCTATGTCATATTTCCTTTTTATTCTCTGGCTGATTTTCTGGAAGGGAAAATAAGTTTTTGTCTTGCTGTCATAGCCAACCGCCTCGCTGTCAATAATATATGAATTTCCTTTTACATATTTTTTCAGATATTCAATAACTTCCGGAAATTGCTTTGTGACATTTTCAAGGCGCCGCGTGAATAATTTTACTTCATGCTCGTTTTTGTGAATAAGAAGCCTGAAGCCGTCATATTTGTATTCAATAGCGCAGGGCTTGCCGACTTTTTCAAATCCTTCTTTTATCGTTTTTGCTTTTTGCGCGAGCATGACTTTTATTGGTTTCCCAACCTGGATTTCAAGATTTCTCATTGTGCGGACTTTCCCTGTTTTCAGGATTTCAAAAACCTGTGCAATGTCATTTGTCTTGTCAAGGGCATCCTGGATTTCCTTTTCAGCATCTTCCTTGTCATGGAGGAATGCATTAGCCATTGCGCTCCTTATCGTGCTTTCCTGAATTCCTATTCTCAAATCCCCGATAAGTGTTCTTACAATATAAAGAGATTCAACAGGAGAAGCCGATGAAAGCAGTTCTGTTATCAATGAGATTTTTTTATCAACCGTCCCCTTTCCCTCAAGCTCAGGAAGTTTTCTCAGATTTTCAATTACTTTTTCAGAGCTTAATTCTGTATGATGAAGAGTTGACTGCCTCCTTGAATGCGCAAGTTTCTCGGCAACTTTCCCCAAATCTCCGATGGATTTCCAGTCTTTTACAACTGTTTCAGGAGACGTTCCTGTTGATTTTGAAATAGCTTTTATTGCAAGCTGGCTGCTTATTCCTGTTTCTCTCTGGTCATATTCAGGATAAATTCTTCCCAGAAGCAGATATAAGACATCTTTGTCCGATTCATGAAGTTCTTTCAGAAAATGCGACAGGATTTCAATTTTTTCAAGGCGTTTTGTAGTTGAGTTCACCTTTTCATATAATTCCGCCAGTTTTTGATAATGCATACAACACCTCTCCATTAATGTATAATAAGAAGTTTTTAAGCTATTCTACATAAAATTAATCTGCTATCTTTACCGCTGGTAATATTTATAAAATATATTTATTTATTCCGCTTATGAAAGCGGTGAAATTATTTTTTCTGATGTTTGCAGCAATTTTCTTAATGAGTTTCATCTCTGCAGCATCGCAGAGCATTTCAATCAATTCGACCACAGGACAGGCAGGGCAGTATAGCCTGTATAATATTACTATCCAAAATACAGATGCATTGTATAATATTACTCGTGTTGATGTGAATTTTTATGGATTGACAGTTGATTCCTCTTCAAGCGGGAGCAGCATAGGCATTGCAAATTCAAGTTCAGGTCTTTTCACATTCGTCGAAAACCCCGGAGCTATAAACAGGTCAACCACTCAATACTTTTGGTTTAATCTGCTTTCAAGCCAGGTGGGAATATTCCTGGTTAATGTGACTACAACAGATAATCAGAGCATAACAAATTCGCAAAATCTCTCAATAACAATTTCAGATACAATAAATCCAACTATTAGTTTTTCATCGCCAACTCCTTCATATGGTTCTATTCTCAACAGCACTTACATACCTGTCAATGTTTCTGTGAATGATTCAGGTTCAGGCATAAAAAATGTGACTTTTTTTCTTTACGATTCATCCAATAATCTTGTCGGCTCAAATTCAGATTCATCCTTTCCATATTCTTATAACTACACTGGATTAAACAGCGGTACCTATTATCTTAGCGCAATTGTTTTTGACAATGCAAATAATTCAGCATCTGTTTCAGAGAGTGTTCAGATTGCTGAGGAGTCTGCCTGCATTCCAAGCTGGACATGCACATGGAGTGATTGCGTTAATGGCACGCAGACAGCCTCAAGTTGCACTGATGCAAATAATTGCGGAGCCGTTGCCCCTGTATCGCAGACATGCAAATCTTCCTGCACATCTAACTGGGATTGTGCGCCGTGGGCTCCTGAAGAATGTTCCGGCAATGAAACCCAAACAAGATTATGCAATGATTTAAACGGCTGTTCGCCTCCGGATACCCAAACAAGAATTTGTGTTACAGCAGGCGCATCAACGGCAAATTCTTCAGGATTGCCTTCATTATTCTCTTCATCAACTCTGTTTTTTGTCATTCTTGGAGTCATAATTGCAAGTGTTGTTGCAGTGGTATTTATTTTAATGAGATTAAAGAAAAAATCTTCTTCACAGGGCGGCGATTCAAATGGCGGCTATAAGACTTATACTCCAAGAGGCCCTCCGCCATCTATGCCCCCGCCATCCCTGCCCCCTTCAGGATATGCAAATCCTCCGAGAATGATGCCTGCAAACCAGGGCGTTTATTAGCCCAATAATTTTCTTTTTATTCTGATTTTCATTTATAAAGGTTTATAAATGAACTTTTTCTTTATAAACCATGCAGGAAAAATCTTCTGGCAAGAATTACAAGATTCAAAATATTGTTGCGACAACTTCTCTTGAAAAGCCTGTTCCTCTTACAAAGCTTGCAAGAACGCAGCCAAACACAGAATATAATCCGGATACTTTTCCCGGATTGGTTCTTAGAATAAAAGAGCCGAAATCGGCTGTTCTTGTTTTCTCCTCGGGAAATCTCGTATGCACTGGAACAAAATCAATTGCTCAGGTGAGGCAGGTTATTGATGCAGTCATAAAACAGCTGAAAAAAATCAATGTTAATGTAACAACAAAGCCGAAGATAACTGTGCAGAATATTGTCGCTTCAGGAACAATAAATCTGAAATTAAATCTTAATTTTCTCGCTTTGGAAATGGAGAATACAGAATATGAGCCGGAACAGTTCCCCGGATTGGTTTACAAATTGTCAGAGCCGAATGCAACATTCCTTCTTTTTACCAACGGAAAATTAGTTTGCACAGGAACAAAGAACAAAGAGCAGCTTGAGGAAAGCATGGACCAGCTTCTGAAGAACATCAAGGTAGCTCTGAAAAATTACGAGAAATAATTATTTCTTTATTTGTTATAAGCATTTCCCCGGAATATTAGTGATAAGAACTGACATTTTATCCTTGTTATAAACTCGCGAGAAAGCCGGCGCACAGATTTCGCAGAGTTCTTTATCATTAAATCTTTCCATGTTTTATTTTCCTTTTCTCCATAGATTTTTAAGGATTGCTTGTTTAATTTTGGAAAGGTGATGAACATGGAGCATAATCCGAAAGTTGTAGGCATAATCCTTGTAATGTTTTTGCTCACGCAATTGATAGGGCTTTATGTCATAAATTATTATTCTCCTGTTAAAGTTGTGAATAATGTTCCGCAAAATGTTACTTCCCCTAATCAATTGCCATTCGGGCTTGAACCCCCTCCTGAAAATAATCAGCTTACTTTCACGGATATTTTGATATATTTTATTCCTGCATTCATAATTGCGATTGTCATATTCTTCATTCTTACAAAGTTCAGGGCGGAATTTGTGCTTAAAGCATGGTTCTTCATAGTCATAGTAATTGCCCTTGCAACTTCCCTGCTGGCTTTCATGCGCTCGCAGACTCTTTATTTTATAATAGGAGCTCTCGGCGCTTCTCTTGTTCTGGCATTTTTCAAAATTTTCAGGCAGAATATCCTGATTCATAATTTTACAGAACTTCTGATTTATCCGGGAATCGCAGCGGTTTTTGTTGCTCTTTTGAGCAGCCCCGATAATCCAAGCAGGGGAGTTTATGCAATGATGATACTTCTTGTCCTTATTTCACTCTATGATTTGTGGGCTGTATGGCGTTCTGGAATAATGATTAAGATGGCAAAATATCAGATAAACCAATTGAAAATTTTCGGAGGATTCTTGATTCCTTATCTGTCAAAGCAAATGAAGCTAAAACTTCAAAAGATGAAAAAATCAGAAAGAAAAAGAAAAAAAATCAAAGTTGATTTCGCGCTTCTTGGAGGAGGAGATATTGTTTTCCCTCTTATAATGGCGGGTGTTGTAATGAGAAAATTCGGATTCATAAGCGTCCTTGGCATGGAATTGCCTGTTGCTTCACTTCTTATAATTCTCGGTGCAATGCTCGGGCTTTGTTATCTGCTTTTCTTCACAGAGAGGAAGAAGCCTTATCCTGCAATGCCTTTCATTTCTGCAGGAGTTTTCCTTGCGCTTGGAGTTTGTTATTTATTGTTTGGGTGATGGGTGAGTCAAAGCATAATCCAGAGCCATCTGCGCCAAATCTTCCATAGGAACAACTGTTCCATCAGAATAAACAGGCAATTCGCCTTCATTCCTGACACAAGCCCTTCCCTTTATTATCCTGTAGAGAAATCTCGCTCTTTCCTGAGGGCATATCCTGCCGTTAGTTTCATGGGGAGAATATGCTGCTTCAACTTTGTGATATGTATCTTCAGCTCTTCTCTGGCTTGATATATCATTGGCGAGAGAAGTCCAGCCATAAACTCCGAGCCCTGCAGCAACTGCAAAAGGGGCTATTTTCAGAACAAGACTGCCAAGCCCTTCTCCTGCTCTTGAAGTCCTGTTTTCCATTAATATTCTCTTGTGATGTCCGCTCATAAAATATGTTCCTGAACAATCTTTATAAATTTTGCTACTGTGAAAAGGTAACAGTCATAAGATTTATAAACAGCTCCGGACAGGCTTTAATATGAGAGCAAGAATATGCAATAAGGATACTGAAAAAGAGCTGCCTGAAATGGCGCAGCCTTTCCATTTTAGAACTATTGGCAGATTTAATAGAGAATATGCCGATTTCTCAGACTCTGGCATCGAAAATGAGTTGGAGAGATATAAAGTAATAGCGGACTATTTCGGAGAAAACCCTTCCCAGAACGACTGTGCTGAAAATCAGGGATATACTCAATTAGTTATAAACAGGCTGAGTTCAATATATTCTCACCTTAGAGAACAGGCAGGTTTATCTCTGAAGATATTGGCGGAACATCCTGAATTGGCGACATCTTTAATGGCAAGATGTAGTCGGGTGCTGGAAAATGCCGCAAACAAAACGACTGCTTCAAAAGAATATTGTGAATCTTTTGGGACTAAATCTCTTCGTATGAAAAATGATACAAAATCAGGAACTCATAAACAGGATTAAGGACCACTTTGACCTTAATATCTATGAAACAAAAGTCTGGCTGGCTTTGCTTTCAAAGGGAATTGCATCTGCCGGTGACATAGCAAAGATATCCCGTGTTCCAAGAAGCAGAACCTATGATGTTCTTGAAGGCTTGGAAAAGAAAGGATTCGCGATTGAAAAGCTCGGAAAGCCGGTTATGTATATCGGCGTTAAGCCAAGGGGAATACTTGAAAAGCTGAAAAACAATGTCAAAAAATATGCTGATGAAAAAATAAATTTTCTTACAAATATAAAAGAGACAGAAGAGTTTATTGCACTTGAGAAACTTTACAAAAGCAGCGTTGAGCCGTTCAAAAAAGAAGAGCTTCCTCTTTCACTTAAGGGAAAAGAAGCCATTTCAAATTATGTAAAGGAATTGATTGAAAAAACAAAAAAAGAAATCATAATCTGCAATGATTCAGAGCATATTCATTCAAAAGCGAAACTGTTCAAGAAAACAATTGACTCTTTGAAAAAAGCAGGCGTTGAAGTAAAGATGGCGCTTTTCGGAGAAAAAGAGCTTATTGAACAGCTTGAAAAATTGCTTGAGCTGAAAATAAGAAAAATTGAGGCAAATGCAAGATTCTTCATAATCGACAGGAAGGAAATTCTTTTCTATCTCTCAAAGGAAAATGAGGATGAAAATGCAATCATAGTGAATTCTGAATTTTTCGCAAAAGCCTTCTCGGATATTTTCGAGATGGGATTGAAAGGAGATAATCAATAAAATGAAAATAAAGGATATAGGGGATTCTGTTCTAAAATCGGTTAATAGAATTTATTCTTCTACACCAGCGATTATCGGCCCTGCAATTAGTTCATTTTTCTCTGCGATTAATGATTCTCCAGGTCCTTATTGGACAGCAGCTGTTGGATTTGGAATAGGCAAGCCTATTACAGATGTAATTGTGGATATTATTGAAAAGAAAGACAGAACTTTAAAAGCAAATATTGAGACAGTTCTTGTCAGTTCTGCTGTAGGATTATCTGAGGGAGCAATAGGTACAAGTATTGGTTATGGATTAGGTTATTTAGCAAAAACCGCTATTCAACTTTTATCTCCGAAATAGACATATCTTCGGTTATCTTTTTATTTTTATTTTTCCAGCCAGTAACGAATTCCTTAAGGCTGAAATTGGTTTTTTCCTCTGCATAAATAATTCCTGATTTCACGAATGTTCTTTTGTGCTTCTTTTTGAAATTCATGAATTCAGCATTCATTTTTTCAGGAGGGCCTTTCAGCAGGATTTTGTCTCTTTTTTTTGCGGCAAAAAAGCAGTCAGCGTCTTTTCTATCCTGATAATAGAATATTTTGTCCTTTATGTCAAAATATTTTCCGATTTCTCTTGCAAGATGCTCATAGAATTTAAGCAGTTTGCTTCCCGCAACAGCCCCTTCCTGCTTGTCTGTTGAAATTTTTAATAATGCAGAATCATATCCTTTCTTTTTCGAGGCAATTTCTATTTTTTTTAAGTCAATTTCCTCAAGCCTGAAGAATTTTATATCGGGATTTTTGAGGAATTCTCTGCATTTCTCCCGGAATTTTCTGAATACTTCATAAGACAATGTCGCAAGAGCATTTCTTTGCTTGTAAGTAGGATCCACAAGAATAATCGGGGAATTAAGCTTTGAAGAATTCAGGTCCATCATAACCTGCCTTTTATTTTGATAAAATTTTTCAATGTCTATGATTATCTTTTCATCGCCTAACTTCGCCATTGTCCTGATAAAATTTTCAAAACTCTTGTAATAATAAACCAGAAGTTCCAGCGAGTATCCTGAAAAACCTTTTATGTGGGATTCAGCGCCGTAAATCCTGTTGGCATGGCAGAAAGATTTCGCAAGAATTATGTCATTTACTATTTTTTCCTTTATTTTCCTGTTTATGTATTTTACATGGTAATATGATAAGTCCGTTATGTTCTCCGCATCTTTTGGCTTTGAAACTTCCCGTGTTGGAACTACTTCAAGGCAGAACCATGGTTCAGCATTAATCCTGAAATAATCACGCGAGCCATGAATCACGTCCATGTTCCTGACCCTCATTTTTTTAAGGATTTTATGGGTTGTTTCTGAGATATCCTTGTAGCCTTTTCCAAATCTCAAAAATATATCAACATCGTATTTGTCTTTTTTAATAAGGGTTTTTTTTGCAAAACTCCCGCCGATAAAGACTTCTGCATTTATTTTTAAAATCCTGATTTCTTTTCTTAATTTTTCAAGAAAAATTCCGGCATAAGATTCAACTTCTTTTATCTCTTTTTCAGAAGGCTTGGATTCGATAAGCGCCTCTTTGAGAACCTCTTTGATTTTTGCAGCCATCTAAAATGAAAGCCTTGAAGATTTATAAGTTTAATTCCCTGCCGAGATTATTGCAGGAAAGAAAAATGATAAAAAGCAGAAAACACGGAAAATATTAAATAGTGCCTTTTATTTTTTCGATTATGCCACACCAATGCGTTCATTGCGGTGAATTCTACCCTGCAGGAAGCGCTGAACTGCTTACAGGATGCAAAAAGTGCGGAGGGCATTTCTTCTTCTATGTAAAAGATGAGCAATTAAAGCAAATAAAAGAAAATCCGCTTGAGATACCAAAAGAAGATAAAATCAGAATTGAAAAGGACATCCGGGATATTGCGGGAATTACAGAAGAGGATGCGCCTGTAATACTGGATATTGAATCTGTCAGAGTTACGGGCGGCGGAAAGTTTGAAATTGACTTGATAAAATTATTCAGCAAAGACAGGCCTCTGGTTTACAAACTGGAAGAAGGAAAATATATAATAGATTTGGCATCAACATTGAAGCAGTCTCTTGCAAAGAAAGAAGAAGGGAAATAATTTTACCGGTTAAGGAATAATTCTATCTTCTTGGGGTTACGCTTTATTTCTTTCACAACTGTCGCAGGCCCGACAATCGTCACTGCGCTGAAATCGCCGCCGGCAAGGGCATTTGCAATTCCTCTTCCCATTTTGCTGAAAATTCCGCCGTTCCCGTTTCCGGAAATGACAGCAAGTTCAACTCCTTTGAAAGTTTTTATATGCCCCACCATTGCCATAGTGTCTCCTATTAATCTTGTTTCTTCATTAGGAAGAAGTCTGCCCTGAAGTATGAGAATATTGTTTGCGAGAATTATGTCCAGTATTTTCTTTATTCTGTCGTCGCTGTTTAATCCCCTTATCTCCGAATAAGGAAGGAATTGTATTGAAAATCCGCTGAGATTTCCTATTTTACCGCCTCTTTTTTTCGCCATCATACTCTTTTTGAAAGTTTAAATATTGACTCATATAACTCTTCCATGTTCTTGCCGTATCTTGCGCTTATTCCTATCACATCATATTCGGGAAAAGCAGCTTCTACTTTCTTTATGTCAGCCTTCTTTAAATCTATTTTGTTTGCCACTATAAGTATGGGAATCTTCCTGGCAACGAGATTTCCGATGATTGTTATGTTTACCTGGTTATATGGATTCTCAGCAGCATCAAGAACAATGACAACCAAATCCATGTCATCAAGCCATTTTATGCTTTCAATAACACCCTGTGTCGCTTCCTTTGCCCTGGATTTTGCCTCTTTTTTTCCAAGCCTGTATTTCAGGAAATCTTCATAATCAATTTTTGTTGCGATTCCGGGAGTGTCAATAAGCTTGAAAACAAGTTTTTTTCCTTTGTAGGAAATCTCAACCTTTTCTTTGAACTGCACATTTCGCGTTTCATGTGGAATTTTGCTTACTGTTCCTAATTCTTCTCCAGTAAAATCTTTGCATATTCTGTTTGCAAGGCTTGTCTTTCCTGCATTAGGCGGTCCGTAAAATCCGAGCTTTATCTCTTTTTTATTCTTGAATATTCCTGAGAAAATTCTGCTGAAAAAATTTCTGAAAATTTTTATGGGCATTATGCAAAACTCCGGTTTTGTATTTTGCGAGAATTTATTTGAAGCATGATATAAAATTATCTCTTTAATTTATAAACATTTCAGTATTTAATCACTCTATTTAAAGCCAAAGATGCCTACTTTCTTCCCGGCATATCTTTTCATTACATAACTTATCTGCTCCGGATTCCATTTTGCTTTTCTGAGATTTCTTTCAATATCCGGGTTCTTGATTCCTTTGCTGGTCAGGCTGTGCACATAATTGATTATGTTGTATAAATCATTCTTGTCTTTGAATAAATAATTCTCATATTTCTTCTTGTACCATCTTCCCACAAGAACATAAACCAAAAGTCCGAGGAATATTGCTGCTCCGAGAACAATTATGAATACCAGTATTTTATTTCCTGAAGATTTTGCTGGCGCTGAAACAGGCAGTTCTGTCAGAGAAGGGGAAATAAATACAGGAAGATTTGAAGGAAGAATTGATTCTGTTGTTGCAAACTGTATTATTTGGGCAGTATTTGATAATGGAATGTAATAATAATTTCCTGATTGAGAATATGCTTTGTCAAATTGGATATTATCAAGAGCAGGAATGAATACATATACGTTTCCTGACGGAGTTCCCTGAACATTTAATTTGAAAGTATGAACCAAAGGCATCGTTGAATTTTTATAAATCCCTGAAATTTCATCATAATCTATTGTTGCCTGCACATTTGCAAATTCCCATGCGAGAACTGAAGAGATATAATTTTCAGTTAAGGAAGAGTCATAATCCCCTCCTCCAACATTCTTTAATGCATCAAGATTTATACTGCTTTCCCCAGGAATAAACGGCGCTGACAATATGGTTGATGTTTCATATATGTCATCAGGAAGATTTATTTTTATAAGCTGCCTCATTATGCCAAGATAATCATTGTCTGTTGAAGCATTTATGCTTAATGCCTGCAGATTTTTCAGTATGGCTGAGGTGTTATCAAGATTAAGAATTTTCCCGAGGGCATTGCCTGTAAATGCAGAATAATTCTTAATTCTGTTCTGGATAACGCTCAGCTTTGTCATGTCCTCTGCCAATATTTGCGGAACAGCATCTCTTGGCGATACAACACTTACTTCAAATTCACCGCTGGCGCTTAATCCAAGCGAGTCTTTTATGGAAACTTTTACATTGAAATTCCCTATTTGATTGTAAGTATGGGATATGCTGTTTGCCGTTGCTGTCTGGATAGAGCTATTGTCTCCAAAATCCAATGTGTATTGGGTTATTGAAGCATTGGAGCCGAAATGATTAATGTTGACTGAAAAATCAGTCGGCAAAGCGCCCGATGTTGTTGTTGGCGAGATTGAAATGATTTCAGGAATTCTTTCTATGGTTATGTCTTTGGATAAAAGATTATAAGAATTAGAACCGTCAACAAGTGTCAGTTTAAGTTGGTTATCTCCGAAATCACTTGGAACAGAGAAATTTGCCGCATCAAGAGAAAGATTCTGCCATCCCTTTGTGTTAATATTCGGAGAAATTTTCTGAACATTATAGATGCTGTTTATGGGAATTGTTCCCAAATCAGATGTATCTACGCTAAGCTGGAAATTGCTTAAATTAATATTCTGGCTTTGTTCTGAATTGAAAGTTATGGGGATAACGCATTCATTCTGGCAATTCCCCCCGTATTTGCTTGACAAATATCCCGATATTGCTGTTTCCAGATTTTTTGAGTGTCCTGCAGCTGCGACAGTTGCATCATTTAAAGGAAAACTTCCTACAGGCGCAAACGTTCCTGTTTCTCCGAATATTTCAAAATCAGTTGTGTATCCTGTTGATGAAGAGTAAGTCCCCACAAAACCGCAGGGGTTAGTATTGTCTCTGTTTATCTGATATAAATTGCCGGAAGTTGCCTGCTTTATGCAGACAAAAAAATCACCATCTTTTTTTATTGAATAATTAATTCCATTGACTGTAGGCACGCAGCTAATTTCTCCTGAAACTGCCTGAACACTGCATGTTCCCCTGGTATAGCTATTATTAATATCCTGTATTGAAAGAGACATTGTTGCAAAGCCTGTGCCGTTTATTATTGCGCCGATTTTTACAATAGGGGAGATTGAAAGGGATATCTTCTCGCAGTAATATGTTGAGCTTAAGAAACTTACAGGACTCCCATCTGATTCATGTGAAGGCCCATAATAGCATCCTGCTGATTTTGATGCAAAGTTTCCTGAAGAAATGTATGAACCCCATTCTGTTGAGCCATCATCCAGCAAATCAATTGATAGCTGTGGTGTTGATGATTCAGGAGCATCGCTTGAAATTCCCACTGAAAAACTCTGCGGTTCTATTCCTGTGGGGCTTGCTCCCATGACTGCAAATCCGACTGTTTTTGATTCGCCGCTGCCGAGGCTTAATTGAACAGAAGAGCTTCCGCTATCAGTTGTAGAATATGAAGAGTTGCAGTCAGAAGTTGAACAGAAATAATTATTTGAATTCCACTGGCCCCTTATGAGACTTGTTAATGATATGTTCTGCCCGAAATTTGTCTTTAAATAAGCATTGGATGAAATGTTTGTTATGCTCAGGCTTACCGCTCCTGTGACAGATGCGCCTGGACCATAATCCGAAGCTATTGAATTGCTTCTTATTGTTGCATTACTTGCTAAAATCATCTGCATGCAAAATATCAGAAGAACAGCATACAGAATAAGCCTCTTTTTTCTCATCCTTAAAATAATGTATTATATTTTATAAACATTACCAGAACTAACCACGGAGATTAAATTCTTTTTTTCTTTCCTTTCTTCTGATTTTTCATCAGTGCTATTATTGCATAGATGGCAATTATTGCAAGAATGCTCGTTATCGCATTAATCGGCGTAAATAATGGAAGGGGAATTTGTGCAGGGCACTCTATTGTTGCATTTCCATTCTGGCAGGATACAGGTCTTCCTGTTGTTCCTGTCCACTGAGCAGTCCATGAATATGTCAGGAATCCATCATCGCAGTTGTCTCCCGTGTTGATGTAACTGTAAATGCACTTTCCGACACTAATTGTCGAATCATAGCAGACTCCATTTTGACAAACTGCATTTGTTCCTAAGCATGTAACCGAAGGATTTGGCGATGCTGAAGAGCAGCTGCCTGTAGCAGGGTTTGTTCCTGAAGGGCATGTTTTGTAAGGATAGCAGAATGTCCCTGCTGAATTTTGGCAGAGAGTATATCCTGTATTGCAGGCTGTCTGTGGAACAACACTCCCCGATGAATAGCATAATCCCTGATTGGAATTGGTTTTTTTGCATGTTGTTCCCGCAATACAACTGTCCTGGCTTCCATTGCCGCATACAGAATTAGTGCATCCTTCACCTGAATCACAAATCGTGTCTCCGTCTGAAAGAGGAGTTTCTCCTGAAGGACAGGAATCTCCGCTGGCACAATAACTTCCGTATGAAGAAGTACATAATGTAAATCCATTGTTGCAGGTAATCTTTGTCGTATTGGCTGTCCCGTAACTTTCTGTGAAATTGCATGTATTCGTTTGAGTATTCCATTGGCAGCTTGCAGAATATCCATCAGGCGGATTTGAATTTACTCTTGAATCAGTTGCAGAAACATTGCATAAAACAGCATCGTTATTGCAGGCGAGGTCAGGATTTCCGTTAGGCCAGAATTTTGTATAATCTTCGCAGACTCTTATATTCTGGCATGGATTTCCCACAGGAGCTGCTGAAACAGTTAGTTCGTCATTTCCATGTCCGCTAAGGCTTGTGAATATATTCCCTGAAAATACTGCTGTTGCATTGAAAAAATATTTCCCGCTTGAGGAAGGCATCCATGAAGCATAAGGGTAATTTCCATCCACTGCTGTTACTAAAGTTGTAGGGCTTTCTTTATAGACTGTGAAATTAACAGCTGTTCCATCGCCGAGAGGATCAGTGCAGCCGTTTCCTGTCAGGCTCATTTTTACAGGAAGTCCTGCTGTAACGCTGCTTACTTCCCATGATGCATCTGTAATGCTGCATGATGCGCCGATGATATCTGAATTGTCTTTGCAGCAAATTGCTGTCGGGAATCCTGTGCCCGTTCCAAGATGAGCATCTGTTGGTGCAGACAAATTAATAACATTTATTGGATAATTTATTGCAGTATTTATACCACAAGGATCTATACTTCCTACACAAGTCAAATATCCATAACAAACATTATTTGAATAAATTATCCCGCTTGGAATTTCTGCATGAGCATTTGTTGAAGAAGAAAGTCCAAGGACTTTATTTGTCCCGCTGCAAGAAGTATTCCATAAGGTTGGGTTGGGATTGGTACAGCATAGAGAATAAGGATATGTTGTCTGGCTTGGAAGTTCTCCATGAGCATTTGTTACATCAGATAATCCCATTAATCTTATCTCGCCTGAATTGCAGGATGTGCCTGCTCTTATTGTGCAAGTAACTGAAGAAGCAGAAATAAAATTGACTGATAGAAAAGCAATAAATAATAAAATTACAAATCCAATCCCTCTTTTGTTCATTTAATCTTTACGAGAGAGTATTTTATAAATATTTTTATTTTAAGATTACCAATTACCTAAAATATCATCCGAACTTCCAGCAGGAGGATTTCTATTTACAAAATAAGCATCTTCTATATCTGCTGCTCCACTTCCTAGTGTTATATTCGGGGTATCATATCTTAAGATTGTTAAAGTATTAGCTAATGTTTGTGAATCATAAGTTGGAGGATTCTGTGTTAAAAGAGGTAAATCATTAGGATTGTTAAATGCATGTTTGAATTCATGAGATACTGCTCTTTTGAAAGCACTCCCAAAGAGATTGGGATTAATCCTAATTACCGCTCTATTTATTATTCCAGTTGCAATATTATTCTGATAATATCCATCTAAAGTGTCTCCGCCCACTCCTGCTCCGAGATTTTTATCAGGGATAACAAGTACATATCCAGGCAATGCAACTATTTGGTTTCCAATAATTTCATAATTAGTTCCTAATTGGGGATTTTCTGAAATAAAATGACTTAAATCTAATAAGTCACTACCTCTTAAAACAATTCCTATATCATTATTATCTCTTATTTTACTTTCTATTGTCTCATATTGACTATCAGATACCCCTCTTGTAAAATAGTTTGAAGAATCACTTGGATTAGTTTGGAAAACAACTATATTCTCTAGTGCATTTTCAGAAGCAATTCTTCCTTCTAAATCCCATTTTTTAAGCCCAGATGAAAGTCCAGAATAAATATTCGTATATAACAGATGCCTTCTATAGTCATCTTTTGAGGCAAAAGAAGGGTAAGGATAAGGAGAGACTACCGCCCCAGTTACATCACCTGCAGGAAATCGAATTATATTAGCATAACTTATTGGATTTCCATTATCATCTACTAATACTGCTTTTAGTGAAACTCCTGAAAGTTCTGAAATTTTCTTTGCTGTGGATTTGCTGAAATATCCATTATTATCTGTATCAGTTATATCCACTGGACTTATTTCATTAGCAGAGTCAAATATTTTTACTTTTGCTTTTGCTCCTATCCCTGTTTTATCATTAACTACTTGGCCAGAAACATCCAAATAGTCTACCACACTAGGATTCCTCACCGTCACACTCTCGCTTGCTGTCCCCGTGAGCCCCTGCTTGTTGGTTGCCTTTGCGATTATATTAAAAGTTCCTGTTTGGTTGAAAGTGTAGGAAGTATTGACTGAAGTTGCCTGTTGTGGCACTATTACTTCTCCGGCATCTTCTTTCCCGTTGCCATTGTAGTCTGCGAAAACTTCATACATTGCCACGTCCCCATTAGAATCCTGGGCATCAGCTACAATCTGCGCAGGCAATGGAGCATTTCCTGAAGGAGGGTTTACGCTAAGACTTACAGTGGGAGCAGTTGGTGTTGGGTCAGGCATAGGCGGTTTGCAGCTTGCCAGTCCAAGAGAGCCAATTGTAGTGCCTAAAATTAAAGTAGCCGTAAGTGCTCCTCTTTTTACGAAATTCCCTGTTCCTTTGAGTATCTTTTCAAGCCTGTTTATCATGTTTTTCATAAGTGTCTGGAATTTATAAATATTATGCCTGTTTAGTTACTTAGAAGGGGTGACGAAGGCAAGAGTATGTATATTATCACAAAGCTTATATAAAGAAAGCCCTCCTTAAAATTATGAATCTCCGGGTAAGGATGATTAATATACGCTTGAAAGGAGGTTTAACAAAATGACAACTTTAATAGAGTTGGCTGGTGTAATTGGCTTAAAGGGTTCTGAAATCCGCCA
>DATJPO010000057.1:0-2501 GCA_035506395.1 Candidatus Omnitrophota bacterium | reverse complement strand
ATGAAAATAAAGAAATACAATAATATCAAGAGACTGGATTACAGGGTACTAAAATTTGGAGATTTAATCTTTATAGGTATGAGGGGGCACTCTAATCCTGGAAAAGTCAGGAGCAAATCGTTCAGAAAATACAAAAAGATTTTGGAAAAACTCTTCAATAGATACAAAAAAGAAAACAAAGAGAGGAAGGTTATTTTTATTTCTCATAATATTGCTTATAACACTAAATTAGACAGAATTTCGAAGAAAGCATTAAAAGAAGCACTTAAACTTCTTAAAAAAAGAAAGACAAAAAATGGAAGGCATTATGGCTCAAAAATGGCAAGGAGAATAATTGACCAATGGCAGCCAGTCTTGTCTATTGGCGGGCATATTCATGAATCTTATGGGAAAGACAAAATAGGAAGAACAATTATGATAAATCCGGGCTCAGCTCATGATGGGCGGGCAGCTATAATCAATCTTGATGAGCAAAAAGGAAAAGTCAATAATATCAAATTTGTGAGATAATCCTCCTCTAGCCCCAAAATCTTATTAAACCTCATTTCTATGTTATTCGGATGGAGAAATTTGAGAAAAGAATTCCCATTTCAGAGGCATTTCATGCAAAGAAAGGCGTTGAAGTTGCAGGCTGGACAGATAATGTCCGTGAACTGGGAAAAATAAGATTTCTTGTTTTAAGAGATTCTACGGGAATGATTCAGGTTACCGCTGTAAAAGATAAGGTCAAGAAGGAAATATTTGAAGAAATCGGCAAAATTTCAAGGGAAAGTGTTGTTTATGTCAAGGGAGAGATTAAGGAAGCAAAGCAGGCGCCCGGAGGAAAAGAGATTATCCCGGAGCATATCGAAATCCTGAATAAATCTGAAGAGAACCTGCCTATTGATATTTCTGAATTCTCCAAGACAGAATTGCCCAAAAGGCTTGATTTCAGATTTTTAGATTTTCACAGAAAAAGAGTTCAGGCAATTTTCAAGATACAAAATGTAATTTCAAATTCATTCAGGGAGCATTTCTACAATAAAGGATATTTGGAAATGCAGCCGCCCTGCATTATTTCCGCTGCAAGCGAAGGCGGGACAGAACTTTTCCCTGTTCAGTATTTTGAGAAAAAGGCATATCTTGCGCAATCTCCCCAATTATACAAGCAAATGCTCGCATGTTCTATGGAAAAAATATTCATGATAACTCCTGTATGGAGAGCTGAAAAACATAATACTCCAAGGCACATTAATGAAATAAGGCAGATGGATATAGAAGTTGCATTCAAGAACCAGATGGAAGTCATGAAGGAACTTGAGGAAGTTGTTCAATTCATAGTAAAAAAGGTTCTGGAACTTTGCAAGGAAGAGCTGAAAATCCTGGAAGTTAAGGAACTTAAAATCCCAAAAGGAGTTTATCTTGATTATGAAACAGCAATAAAGAAAGTTGGAGGAAAAATCGGAGAAGACTTCACGCCGGAACAGGAAAGAAAACTCTGTGATATGTACAAAGGTGATATTGTATTCACTTATTCATGGCCTTCTTCAATAAAACCATTTTATATCATGCCAAAAGATGAAAAAGCAGATTCAAAATCCAGCGAAGGATTTGATGCTCTTTATCTTGGGGTTGAAATTTCTTCCGGCGGGCAAAGAATCCATCTTCCTGAATTGCTGACAAAAAGAATAAAGGCAAAAGGATTGAATCCCAATAATTTCAAGGAATATATTGATTCCTTCAGATACGGGGCTCCGCCTCATGCCGGATGGAGCATTGGGCTTGAGAGGCTTACTCAGATGATTTGCAGGCTTGACAATATAAAAGAGGCGACGATGTTTCCAAGGGACAGGGACAGACTTACTCCATAGTTTTAATCAACAAAAAAATTTAAAAAGCCCAAAAATTAGTAGCATTATCCTTTAAGGAGGATAAAAAAAACAATGAAAAAAAACTGGGATGAAGACGAAGAAAAAGAAGAAAAAGAAGAAGATGAAGATGAAGAGACAGATGAAGACGAAGATGAGGAAGAGGAAGAAGAGGAAGAAGAGTCTGAGTCCGATTCTGAATATTAATTTTTAATTTGATTTTTAGTGGGGATTTCTTTTTTTATTAAGATGGGTTTTAGCTCATTTATATTCTGAATATTGATAAATTTTAAAAATAAATTTTATTTTCTGGGAATATGGAAACTTTAGAAGAAAAATCAAATGATTTTGAGGGATTGATAAAATTGGAAGAGAGAGACAACACCATCATTTCCATAATTAACAGGATATCTCCTAAATTGCAGAAGAAAATTTATGATGCTATAAAAGTAAAAATAAATTATGCTGAAATAACCTGGGAAACCCAAAAGCGGTGGACGGAAGTGCATGAGTATCTTTTGGGAATAGATTTAGCCCGCCAAAATCAAGATAGCAGTCATTTAGCAATTAAAAAAGAAGAAACAAAAGAGATTATTGAAGGCAGAGGGCAGAATATAAGGTTCAGACTTTATTATGCTGCTACATACCGCCACG
>DATJPO010000056.1:0-2841 GCA_035506395.1 Candidatus Omnitrophota bacterium | reverse complement strand
AAGATTATTTCAAGCCTCAAGAAAGATCTGGAATTCGTCTCTAAAAAAATATAGAGTCTTATTTTATTTTAAATTCTAAAGTTTTTTATATAGATAATCGGTGATAAATTCAGGGCTTTATAATTTGAAGTTAGCAAATTGCGCAGGGATAGCGAAGTGGTCAAACGCGCGGGACTCAAAATCCCGTCTCTTAGTGAGTTCGGAGGTTCGAATCCTCTTCCCTGCACTCGAAGGCAGTGAGAATGCAAAGTGAACTCTGCATTTCCCGATTTTGTGCGTCCGTAGCTCAGCCTGGATTAGAGCATCTCCGTCCTAAGGAGAGGGTCGTAGGTTCAAATCCTATCGGGCGCATTTCACAAGATTTTTAATTGCTGCAAATCTGCCTTCAGAATGGATAAGGAAAGATTATCTGATGAGGAATTCAGGAATATTTTCTCAAAAGTTCCGAGATTGTGCATTGACATTGTAATAAACGATTCTTCCGGCAGGATTCTCCTGACTAAAAGAGCAATAGAACCTTATTTTGGAGAATGGCATATTCCTGGAGGAAGTGTCAGATTCCATGAGACGCTTGAAGATGCTGTAAAAAGAATAGCAAAAGAAGAATTGGGCATCAAAATAAAACCTGTTAAACTGCTGGGTTTTATGGAATTTCTCAAAGAAGATAAGGAGAGAAGGCATTCTGTTTCATTAGTCTTCCAGGCTGAAATAATCGCCGGAGAAATAACTCTGGACAAGCAGGCTGCAGATTTTGGATTTTTTGAAGATATCCCGGAAAAAACAGTCGCAGAGCACAAAGATTTTATTCTAAAGAACCTTCTCAGCAAGATATAGCAATCTTTAAAACTTCTTTTTTGGTATGTTTTTTAAGCGCGGGTAGTATAGTGGCTAGTATATCTGCCTTCCAAGCAGATGGTCCGGGTTCGACTCCCGGCCCACGCATAGGCTAAAACAATGGACGAACAAACAGAAAAGAAAGGATTAATGAATAAATTTGCGCATAAATTTTCAAAATTTCATGATAAAAATTACAAGAAATTGCTGATACTTTCTTTTATTCTTATAATATCATCATTTGTTTATCTCGGAATTTTTTATTCGCAGAATGGAGACATATTCCATAAAGATATTTCATTGACAGGAGGAACATCTGTTACACTAAATGGACAGATTGATGCAGACAGTTTGCAGAATGCTGTTTCAGGAAAATTAGACAGCATGGATGTAAGAAAAGTCTCGGATTTAATTACAAGGCAGGAAATTGCAGTTATTATAGAAACAAGCAGTAATGAGACTTGGACAAAACAAGTACTTGAGAATTATCTTGGCTATAGCCTTACAAAGGACAACAGCAGTTTTGAATTCACAGGCTCTTCATTAAGCCAGAATTTCTACCAGCAGCTTTTGATTGCATTGCTAATAGCATTTGTTCTTATGTCTATTGTCGTTTTCATTCAGTTCAAATCTTTTGTGCCTTCTGCAGCAGTCATCCTTTCGGCACTCGCAGATATAACTATGACTCTTGTTGTTGCAGATATTCTCGGCTTCAAAATTGCGGGAGCCGGAATTGTTGCATTGCTTATGCTTATCGGTTATTCTGTTGATACGGATATTCTTCTTACAAATAAAGTCCTCAGAAGGCATGGCGGTTCAATAAATAGAAGAATTTTTGGCTCATTTAAAACAGGAATAACAATGACTCTGATAGCACTTTCAACAACTATTATATCGCTAATAATTATCGGTTCTTTTTCATCTATTCTTTATCAGATTTTCTCAATAATGACAATTGGATTATGCTTTGATATCCTCAACACATGGCTTACTAATGTATGCATAATTAAATGGTATGCAATAAGAAAAAATGAAAATAAATCTTAAATGGGGGTGGAAAATATGGCTGATGACAATTCTTTTAGTAATCTCTTTATTTTTGATATTTTATACCCCTTATCTTTTTCAGAACGGAGTTTTAATTTCAAGTGTCACAACAAATTCAACAGCTTCATTCGCCGGATTTAAGGCAAATACCCTGATAAACTCAATTAACGGGCAGGAGGTCAATAATCTGCAGGATTATTCAAATTTAATACAGAGTATCTATCCGTCAAACCTGACCGGAGAAATTAAAGTCACATTCAGCACTAACAATGGGAATATTATTTACTACTCCAATGAATCGCCTCAGATTGTGGTAAAAGACAGGGATTTAACAAATCTTAAAACCGGCCTGGATTTGTCAGGAGGAGCGCGTGCATTGGTTCAGGCAGAAAATCATTCGCTAACTTCGCAGGAAGTGAATGATTTAGTCAGTATAGTCAGCAACAGATTTAATGTATATGGGATTTCAGACATAAATATCCGTTCTGTTTCAGATTTAGTCGGAAATAATTTTATGCTTATAGAAATTGCAGGCGCAACCCCCAATGATTTGCAAGATTTAATTTCTCAGCAGGGAAAATTTGAAGGAAGAATCGGAAATGAGACTGTTTTTATCGGTGGAAATCAGGATATTGAAAGCGTTGCAACCAGCGGGCAGGATGCAGGCATATATTCCTGCAATCCGACAACAGGCGGATATGTATGCCAATTTAGATTTACCATTTATCTCAGTCAGAATGCCGCAGAAAGACAGGCAGCTGCCACTGCAAATTTGGGTTTGAGCACAAACTCTTCGCAATATTTGTCAAAGCCGCTGGATTTGTATATTGATGGAAGTCTTCAGGAAAGTTTGCAGATAAGCACGAGCCTTAAAGGCAGAGTAACCACACAGGTTTCTATTGAAGGTTCTGGTTCAGGGACAACACAGCAGGATGCTTATGATTCTGCGCTTGCAGATAT
>DATJPO010000055.1:0-5867 GCA_035506395.1 Candidatus Omnitrophota bacterium | reverse complement strand
GCAAAGATGATTGCAGGAAAAATAAAAGACGCTGTTAAAATTCTGTCTAGCCATTCTTAACTGTCCATACATCCCCAAAATCCATTATACCTTTCTCTTCGGTATCAGGATCTTTTGAATCATAGGGGCGGCTCATTACATCCATTATCATTGCAGGCTGATTACCAAGGGGCATATATGCCCTCCATAATCCTTTGGGCACCTTAATCAGGGCGGGATTTTTTTCTCCGATAACAAACTTGTTAATCTTTTTTGTTCCATTGGGATTTTCTTGAACAATGACATATTTTACATTTCCTTTCACGCATGTTATGTATTCATCATGCTTTTTATGCAAGTGATACCCCTTAATTACTCCGGGGTAAATTTCAATCATTAAAACCTGCCCAAAAACGCCGTTAAAAAAAGCATCATCATTTCTCAGAGTTTCAAACAGATACCCCTGATCATTGGCAAAAATCTTTAATTTTTTTACCTCGACTCCAGGAATTAAATCGGAACTCTGAGTGGTATCGGCATGAGACTCAATATCCGGCAAGTTGCCTGATTCAAGTATTCTTGCTTTTGGATAGTGAACAATAAACCGCCCTCCTCTTTGAATAAATTCTTTTTCTTTTCCGATTATTTCATCAGCATGATTCCATGCTCCAAGAAGAGCATAATCAGTTTTTTTATCATTATGGAAATATTCCGGGGCAACAACAGGAATATGATTGCCTGGGCTGTAGAGTCCTTGCTTGAATGGCGTTGAGTCAGAGATATAGTCTATGAGTTCTCTTCCGATTCCGCAATAATTCTGCACGATTGTGCCTTTTGAAGCGGCAGCATAGCCAACTATCTTTTTTCCTTTTGATTTAATATCCCGCAAAAGCCTTATTAGTTCCTCCTTTGATTCCTCAACTTCTTTTGCGAATTTAAGATATGGCGCAAGCGTATTAATTCCATTATCTCTTTCTTCAGCAAGATATCGTAATAATCTTTCTGTTGGAGGATATTTCCCTTTTTTGCAGACATATTTTCTCATTGAACCGCCATGAGTTTCCAACTTTTCTGCATCAAAAAGCTCCAGACCATGCATTTTAAGGAGATTATTCAACGAAGTCAGGGAAAAGTACCATATATGCTCATCATAGATTTGGTCATATGAAACTTTCTTCAGGATGTCCACAATATAAGGATCCTCAAAAATGAAAGCTCCATTATCTTCTAACAGATAGTTTATACCGTTCAGGAGATCATGTAAATCTATTATATTGAGGATTACATTTGCAGAAAAAATTGCCTTGAATTTTCCTCTTTCGAGCGAAATTCTTCGCGCAAGGCTTTCTGAGAAAAATTCTGTAATTGTCTCTATACCCAGTTTTTTTGCGATTTCTGCAACATTATCTGAAGGCTCTATTCCAAGAACGGGATTACTTTTGAAAGCCTTCAAAAAAATTCCATCATTGCTGCCTATTTCAAGAATCTTGGAAGATTTATCAAGAAATCTATTTTCAATTTCTTTTGCGATTTCCGAAAAATGCTGTTCCATTACTTTTGAAGTTGATGCGAAAAAAGCATAATTTCTCTTCCCTTTTTCATCCGGAACTATATATTTTTCATATGGAACAATATTCACAAGTTGCACCATCTTGCAGTTCTCGCAGAATCCTACCTTCATTTCATATTTAAATTCTTTAAAAGAAGGATTTTCAACCTCTTCCTTCCTTAAAAATGCATTTGCAACAGGCATTTCGCCAAAAGAGATAAAAGTTATAAGATTATTTGTATGGCATATTTTGCAATGCCCGATTTCCTGAGCTGGACTCATAAATGAAATTTAATCAGATGATTTAAATAGATTATGGAACTAAAGCATACAAATTCTAAAAAATTCATAACCTTTATAAAAAGTCATTTTTACCTTCAAAGATGAATAGTTTTGATTTCAGCAAAATAAATGGAAAGAGGGCAGCTATAACCGGGGGCGACGGATTTTTAGGGAGCAATCTTGCAAGAAGGCTTCTTGATTTAGGAATGTTTGTTACAGTTTTTTCAGAAAAAGGCCATGAAATAAAAAATCTTCAAGACATTAGAAATAACAAAAATCTAAAATTCATAGAAGGAGATTTAACAGATGCCGAAAAGGTTTCAGAATTAATCCATAATCAGGATTATCTTTTCCATTTTGCATGGCAAACAGACTTAAAAAAATCCATGGTTCACCCGATAGATGATTTAAAGAATGATTTAGCCGGAATTCTTAATATTTTGGAAACATGCCGAAAAGAAAATCCGGGGATTAAGATAATTTTTCCAAGTGCAGTAACAGTTATAGGGCTCACAGAAAAACTTCCTTCAAATGAAGATGAAGCTGAAAATCCTCTCTCAATTTATGAAGCAAACAAATTGGCTGCAGAGAAATACCTGCAGATATACAGCAAAGTCCATCATATCAAGAATTGCGTTCTCAGGCTATCAAATATTTTCGGAGAATATCAGAGAATTGACAATCCTAATCGGGGTGTTCTGAATTTCATGATAGGACGGGCATTAAGAGGCGAGATTCTGACAGTATATGGAACAGGCGAATGGATAAGAGATTATTGTTATGTCCAGAATTACATGGATGCATTTATTCTTGCTGCAATCTCTGAAGAAACAAATGGAAAATTATATGTCCTGGGTTCAGGGATAGGAAAAACTTTCAATGAGGTAGTTGAAAAAATAAAAGAGATTGTAGAAAGAAAAATAGGGCAGGATGTTGCAATAACCCATGTGCCATTTCCCAAAGAGGAAAATGAAATTAATAAAAGAAATTTTATAGCTGATTTTTCAAGATTCGGAAAAGATACAGGATGGGCGCCGCAGATATCCTTTGATGATGGCTTGGAAAGAACAATTGAATTTTATTTGCATAAAGCTTAAAAGTAATCTATTTTTCAGCACAACATGGGGTTGAAGTTTCTTATTACAGGAGGACTCGGGCATATCGGCTCTGAACTTATAAGAGAATATGCAAAAAGAGAAGACATAGAATTGATAAGAATCTTTGATAATTTTTTTGTTCAAAGATACTGCTCTTTGTTTGATCTTCCAAAAACTCATGCGAAATTTGAGTTTATAGAGGGAGATATCAACAATTTGGAAGATATAAAAAATGCAATGAATAATATTGATATAGTAATTCATCTTGCATCCATAACAGACGCGCCTGCAACGATAAATAATCCTGAACTGACCAAAAAGGTAATATTTGATGGGACATGGAATGTTGTAAATGCAGCAATGCAGGCAGGAGTCAAGAAATTTCTTTATGCTTCCACCACAAGCGTATATGGAGAAGCTGACGGGATTGTTGATGAAAATTCTCCTGAAGAAGTCTATAAGCCTTCTTCTCCTTATGCAGAATGGAAAAGAAAAACAGAAAGGCTTTTGCAGAGAATCTATAAAGATACCGGCTTTCACATAATAATTCTGAGGAAAGGCACAATATTCGGCACAAGCATTGGGATGAGATTTCATACAGCAGTGAATAAATTCTGCTACCTTGCTGCAATGAATAAACCTCTGACGGTATGGGATTCTGCATTAAACAGCAAAAGGCCTTATTTGGGATTGAAAGATTGCATAAGAGCTTATGAATTTCTTGAGAAAAATGGAAAGGCGGGAGAGATATATAATGTAGTGACAAAAAATTTTGAGATGAGAGAAATTATCGATGCAATAAAGAAAACAGCACCAGCAGCCAAAATAGAGATTACAAAATCGCCACTTCTCAACCAAAAACCGTATCATGTCGGAGACAATAAAATCAGAGAAATTGGATTTATCCCAAGAGATGACTTAAGCGAGAGCATAGCAGAAACAATAAAATTATTCAGCAGCATAAAAAACCAATAATACAGTTCCATAATCTTTAAAAGAAGATTTCTTTTGGAAAGATAATGGATTATTCCGGATATTTTGAAGGAAAAACAATTCTTATAACAGGAGGATTGGGATTTATCGGAAGCAATATGGCAATAAGGCTGGCTGAATTAAGTCCAAAAGAAGTTATAATTGTGGATTCTCTCGTTGATGGACTCGGCGGGAATCTTGGGAATATCTCTGAAATAAAAGCCAGGAATAACATTCGGATTCTCTGCGGCAGTGAATGGAATATAAAAAATGCGGAAAAAATAAAGCCTCTGATAAAAGAAGCCGATGTAATTTTAAATTTTGCTGGTTCTGTAAAACATACGAAATTGGGCGAAAAAGAACTTGAATTTGATACCGAGATTAACTTTATATCACAAGTCTTATTTCTGGAATCCTGCAGAAAGGTTATGATTGAAAATCCCGGGAAAAAATTAAAAATAGTCTTTTCAGGAACAAGAGACCAATATGGAAAAGTTCCTTTTGCAGAACTACCCGTAAAAGAAGACTTCCTGCCAAAAGAGATGACAGATTATCAGTCAATTACAAAGAATGCGGCAGAATCTTATCATTTTATTCTGAATAATATCTTAAGAGAGCAGGGAGTTGATATAAGCATTAATAGCTTAAGGTTGACAAATGTTTATGGGCCAAGACAGTCTGAAAAAAGCGGCTCCGTTATCCCTGTTTTTGTCAGCAAATCAATCAGAGATGAATCTATAGAACTCTGGGGGGGCGGAGAAGTCTTAAGAGACTTGAATTATATTGATGATGTCATAAATGCTTTTTTGATTATCGCATCTTCAGATGTTCATGGAGAATTTTTTAATCTTGGATGCTGCATCGGAAAAGAAGATATGGACAGGGGAGGCATTGGAAATAATTTACTTACAATCAAAAACCTTGCAGAGAAAGTTGCAAGCCTTGTTGGGAAAGGGAAAATCAAAGTAATTCCCTATCCTCCTGAGAGAAAAGCCGTTGAACCAGGTCATTTCGCAGCAGATATATCCAAAATATATTCTCTGGGCTGGAGCCCGAAGACAAGCCTGGAAGAGGGTTTGAAAAGGACGATAGAGTGGCATAAAAATAAGGATGATGCCCCTTTTCATAATCTTTAAGAATGATTCTTTTTTAATGATTTTATGACAAGACAGAGTGCTTGGATTGATGTTTATCCATTCAATGGAAGAGATTTGCATCTCAAAAATAGTAGAGCAAGATATGCATTAAGCAGGGAACTTTCTGATTACTGTGAACAATCATGGATGCCCAAATCCCAAAAAGGGTGGAAAAACTCCTGACTGGCTTTTGCTGATTCGGCACAATTTTCTGATGATTCTGTAGGTATTCAGGCAGGAGCAATGCCTTTTTCAGTTGATGATGGTGCTGTTAAATCTATAGAAGAAGGAAAACCGTTTGCACCAGAAAAAGGATATGTGCCCTCAATTTCTGTCGGATTTTTAACAGCAACAAAAGATGGAAAAATCATTTTCCAGAGAAGGGTCTCTGATGTTCATGTCCCTAATACTCTGATTCATGAGCCTTGCGGTTACATGGCTTCCATGAACTTTGCTCCAAGAACAGAATGCGATAGTCCAAAGTATGAAACTGACCCAAGATTATTTGACTTGAAAACACAGCTGGATTTCAGACAGAAAGCAGTAGCTGAAACATTTGGGCTGTCTCCAGAGCAAGTTTCTTATGATTCAAAGCAGGATTTTTTGGCCGCAGGCTGGAAAACTCTGGAGATGTATTTTTCGACAACAGGTAAGATAGATGCAACACAGAAGGACTTAACTCTGCCTGAAAAAGGGGAATTTTTCTTTGTTCCATTTGAGCATTTAAAAGATTTAATTCATAATCAGGGGAGGCTGTCCCATATAGACCCTGCTGGCTACAGACCATCGGACTCCAGACAAATTCCTTTAATTGACGAGAGCCTTATAGGATTGATATATGGCTATGAAAGA
>DATJPO010000054.1:0-3550 GCA_035506395.1 Candidatus Omnitrophota bacterium | reverse complement strand
AAGAAGAAATTTGCCAAAGACATCTCTCTTTACACCCCCATTGCGTTCCTGATTGCCCTCCTCGCAGCATACCCCACGGTTGTTCTGGTTACTCATTCCCTCTTTGTCAGAGAGCACATATCCTACTTAAGCTCATTTATTGGAGAGCTTTGCGGATTCGGCGTTTTTCTTATCCTGATAAATGCTTACAGGTATCTGCTCAGTCATTTAATGAATAAGAATCTTTGATGGATAAAGGATAAAAACCCGCTCTTCCTGTTTTTTACATGAGACAATTCGTTTATTTCTCCCAGTCTGCTGTTACTTCGGGAAAAGCGCTTTCAGACGGGAATTTGATGCATGCAGGAAGAATGGACATTGCAATACACAGTTTAATCCAGGGAGTTTTTCTTTCCCATGGGTTCAGGAAAGACGCAAAATTTCATTTTGTTTTTTACGGGCAACCGGATCCGCCTAAACATATCGAGATACAGGTCAATGATGAGCTTGAGATAAGCAAGAAAGACATCGGGAACATGATAAAAAAAATTTTATACAAATACAAACCCGGAGAAAAAACAGAAGTTCTCCCAGGATGTTTTGTTGAGAAAAAAAGCTTTCTTAATCTGATTGATGATTTAATTAATGAAGGAAATGAAATTTATATTCTGGACAAAAGGGGAGATGACATAAGAAAAGCAGAAATAAGCGGGAATTGCGTTTTTATCCTGGGAGACCATGAGGGGCTGCCAAAAAGAGAGCTGAAAAGGCTTAAAGAAATCTCTAAGTCAGTTTCTATCGGGGACAAGATGTACTTTGCGTCTCAGACTGTCGCAGTGGTCAACAATGAGCTTGATTACAGGGGCATTTAAGAATATTTTTTTCTTGTAGCAAACAAATACCTTAAGTCATCTGTACTGACTCCCAAACTTCTGAGAGTAACCACCTCATAAAAAAGCTCATCCGGCAACTTCCTCAATTCAATATCTGAAGCCATTTTTTTCATCTCTTTTAGTATCATATAATCCCTCGGTTCAGGAGGGACTAAATGAGTTTAACTTTAACCTGACAAAGTTAAGAGATGGGTTTATAAATGGGTTATGAATAGTTGTTACAGAGGTGAAATTCATAAGCTTTTTAAACAAAATTTATGATTTTTAACAATGGGTTTTGCACTCATATCTGTTCCTGATTGGTTTTTGACCCCTGATTTTCTCATAAATGTATTTAGTTTTCTCGTTCTCTCGGTTTTTCTTATACTCTGCATAAAGAATTTCAGGCTCAACAAGAATAAGAAAATGCTTTACCTTGGAATTGGGTTTGCATTTATTGCTCTTGCGCAGCTTGCAGTACTGGCAAGAAAATTCGGGTTGTATTACAACACGAGCTTCACAACTTCAGTGGGCGCCACAATAATCCAGTACAATGTTATGAACCCCACAGACATTCTCTACAGGCTAGGGACTTTCCTCTATAAATCCCTCAGCCTGATTGGCCTCTATATAATCTCAAGGTTCCCTAAGAAGAAAACAAACCTCAAAGACGTCTTCCTTATTGCATACTTCATAGTCCTGTCTGTTTTGTCCAGCGATGTTGTCGGCTACCTGTTCAGAATAACTTCAATGGGAATGTTTGCATATCTTTCCTATAACTATTATCTTCTCTACAAGAAGAATAAGTTCCGAAACACATTCATTCTGTCCGGAGCTTTTGCAATAATGTCCCTAGCCCAGATTTTATTTATGGTGTCTGTTTTTGTGGCAGGGATAGTGGCAGATTTGCTTCAGCTGGGCAGCTACATAATACTCCTTATCCTGATAATCAGAATTTTGAAACATGGCAATGAAAAGGAGCCGGATGGACATAATATCGGACATGTTAAGCATAGTCCGAGAAAGAGGCGGAAGCATTAAACCAACACATTTAATGTACAAAGCAAATCTGTCCCACAAGCAAATGAAGAGCTATATTGATGAGCTTACAAAAAAGAAATTGATAGAGACAGGCGACTTTGCCAGAAACCATAAGATAAGGATAACAAAGAATGGCGTTGATTTCAATCTTAAGTATCTTCAGATGAAAGAGCTTGAGAAGACGTTCGGATTGTAACTAGAAGCTTGTTATAAAAATTAATAAACCTCTTATTTTTTATTAGATTATGAAAAAATCAGTGAGATTGTATGTTAAAGGAGTTGTTCAGGGAGTTTTCTTCAGGGCTTTCCTCAAAGAGAATGCTGAAAAACTAGACGTCAACGGATTTACCAGAAATTTGGAAGACGGAAGAATAGAAATCAGATTAGAAGGAGACCCGGACAAAGTCAACCAGATGATTGAGCTCAGCAAAAAGGGGCCTAAATTTTCACAGATTAAAGAGGTAGAAGTTATACCTGAAAAGTTTCAGGATTTAAGAGGATTTAAAGTACTGCATTTCTAGAACATGATATATACCAACTCAGACGGAGGAAGTAGAGGCAATCCCGGACCTGCGGCCATCGGGGTAATCGTAAGGAGAGATGAAGAAATCATTACCCAATATACTGAAAAAATAGATGACTGCACGAATAACGTTGCAGAATACAAGGCATTAGTCAAGGCACTTGAAATGGCTTCTCAGTTCACCAAAGATGAAGTTACCTGCGTTCTTGATTCAGAGCTCCTTGTAAAGCAGCTTCTGGGAGAATACAGCATAAAGAGCAAGAATCTTCTGCCGCTTTTCCTGAAAGTCCAGAAACTCCAGGAAAATTTTAATAAGATAAAGTACGTTCATGTTCCGCGATGGGACAGATTCCAAAAAGTTGTAGATAAGCTATTAAACCTGGAATTGGATAACAAATGAAGGACCCAAATGGTTCCTCACCTCCGAAAAGAAAATGGAAAAAAATAAGGTAGAAAATGAGCAGGCTGAAAAATTCTTCTGGGCAGATAAAGTTGCCGAAGACATAATCAGAGACAGAGGAAAGAAAACCACCTATGTGTGCGCTTCAGGAGTCACTCCTTCAGGAATTGTCCATTTCGGAAATTTCAGGGAAGTCATAACGACAGAGCTTGTTGTAAGGGCGCTGAAAGACAAAGGAAAGAAAGTGAGATTCATTTATTCATGGGACGATTATGACAGGTTCAGAAAAGTTCCCTTAAATCTCCCTAACGGAAATGAATATCAAAAGTTTCTCGGAATGCCTCTAAGTGAGATACCTTCGCCATTCGGAGAAGGAAAAAGTTATCCTGAATATTTCGAAGGGGAAGCTGAAAAATCCCTTAAACTGCTTGGCATAGAGCCTAAATTCATAAGGCAGAGCTTAATGAACAAGAAATGCGAATATGCAGAGTTAATCCGGCATGCATTCGATAAAATAGAGGACATAAAAAAGATACTTAACAAGTACAGAAAAGAGCCGCTTGAAGACGGCTGGATGCCGGTGGAAGTTTACAGCAGAAAAACGGGAAAAGATGACACAAAAATCCTCAAAGTGGACGGGTACAAAATAACCTACGAAGATTCCACGGGATTCAGAGAGACTATAGATTACCAAAATGTAGGGAACGTCAAAATGAAATGGAGAGTTGACTGGCC
>DATJPO010000053.1:0-6134 GCA_035506395.1 Candidatus Omnitrophota bacterium | reverse complement strand
TGAATAATTCGATGTGAAATTTCCAACTTCTAAATTTACCCAGCTGCCATTGCTGATTGTGAGAATTGTGCCGTTCATGGCATTGGCCCATGTGATACCGCTTCCTGTGAAAGAGCCATTGTTTAATGTTGACCAGTTGATATAAGGACCGGAGACAGAATAGTTAGAGGTAAAGTTTCCAATTCCGCCATAGTTAGTTGAGTTCCAATAATTGTTTGCATTTGCAGTATAGTTCCCGATGTTTCCGTAATAAGTTGAGTTGAAGAAATTGGATGGATTTGTTGAATAAGGATAGAATGTACTGTTGGAGATGTAAGCTGATAAAGCAAGAGTTCCGTTTACTGCATTTGCCCAGGAAATGCCGCTTGAAGAAGTTGAATTAACAGCATATCCATAAACCGTTGAGAAGTTTGAATAATTATTATTCCATAAAGTCTCTGTTGCAGAGATTCCTGTTAATTGAGAACCATTTCCAATGAAATAATTAGCAGTTATGTTTCCTGAAGCATCAATATCCTGCACAAATAATTTAGTGATTCGGTTTGCCAATGAGCCCAGCCAGCCGAATAAGCCATAATTAGAGGTAGAAATATTTCCTGCAAAAGTCTCTGATTGATTTTTCAAGGCATAATTTGTCAAATCCGCGCTGGTGACAGAAACACATTGAACGCTTCCATTCTGATTTACCACTCCTATTGCATTTCCTGCAGGACAGCTGCCAATCAATGAGAAATTGAAATAAGATGCATTATTTATTATTCCTAAAGGAGATTGAAATTCAATTCTGTCATTTCCGTCAAAAGTCAAATCTTCTCCGTTTATCTGATAATCTTTCCAGTAATGTTGATTGTATTGCAGATTAGGATCTATCATTAGATTCCACGAACCATTTACTATCGCATTTTGGATTGTAGAATTAAAGAGGAGATTTCCGCCGGAAGAAGCATCATATATCAAAATTGTCAAATTCCCGTATGGAAGCAAACTCCCTGTTGAATTCTTGACATCTGTTCCTTGATCCGAAAGCAGAACAGCAGAAGACATAGGGATTATCAGGAGCATTATCATTGATAAGCACAAAAATAGAATTAAATTATTTCTCATTTTTCTCGCCCTCCTTTTTTAGCAGTTCAACCAATGCTTTGTTTAAAGAAATAGAACGGGGAACTTTGTTTTTCCATTTATTCCAGACTTCCTCTGGTACTTCCAGCAGAAATTTCTTCACCTTCTCTTTTAATGCCATTTTACTTACTATTACTTAGTTAAAGTATTATAAACTTTATTTTTATAATTGTTACTTAGTATTTAAAGGTTATTGGAGGATAGAAAATAAGGCTCTTACGGAATATCTTTATGGATGAAAGCGGAGTGCCAAGGCTTATGACTGGAAGAACAAAAGATGGAAAGCGGAGAGTGGGACTCGAACCCACGATAAACCGGGCTGCAGCCGATTGCAGTTGCCGCTGTGCCATCTCCGCATAGATAGAGTATTAATCAGGGCTATTTTAAACTTTATTTCTTTTCAGATTCATAGGATTCTTTTATTTTAAGAGAGAGAAAGGCAAAGAAAACCATAGGAATTCCGAATAATAAGAACAGATAATTAAAAGGAAGAAAGGCAAGGAAGGCAGCAGCTGCTCCTGCACCGATAAGCGTTCCAAGCTGGGAAGAAGTTGTGTAAATTCCATAATACTTGTCTCTTTCTTCCTCTTCAGTTATGTCAAGGAAATAAGCCTCAATAGTCGGTTCAATCATGGAAACACTGATACTTGCAAGAACAAGTAATGCCAATATAAGATAGATGTTTGAAATGAAGAAAAGAGATGCTGCCAGAATTCCAAGGCTTAAAAATCCTGTAAAAAATAATTTTCTAAATCCCTTTTTGCCTGCAATTCGTGCAAATATATAATCTCCAAATATGAGGGGGATAGTCACGCCTGAAATGAAAAGTCCCAGAGTAAAACTGCTTAATCCGGAATCAATGATATAAATAGGCATATAGACATATATGAAAGCCCACCAGAAAGGAACAGATAAGGAAATAATATAAATTAAAACCCGGTTTTTGTCCCTGAAAAAATTGGCTATCATCCGAAAGATATGCTTGT
Source organism: Candidatus Omnitrophota bacterium (assembly GCA_035506395.1). Taxonomy (GTDB): domain Archaea; phylum Nanobdellota; class Nanobdellia; order Pacearchaeales; family GW2011-AR1; genus JAKLIN01. Next base: position 4,026 of record DATJPO010000053.1, on the reverse strand, counting down.
CTATGTCTTTTGTTTTCCTATCATCTTTTACTTTCAGAAAATTCATTATTATCACAGAAAGAAGAATTATCGCTGATGCAAAAAAGAAAACATTGTTTATTCCGTATGTGCTCGCAATATATCCTGCGATTAATGGCCCGACAAACCATGCTATGTTGAGAAGCGCATAAATGATTCCCTCATTTTTTGAAACATTATAAGACTCGCTGCTGTCCCTTACAATCAATCCATTGGCGGTTGTTCTTAAGCTCGTTGCAACCGCGATTAAAGCCCCGAGAATTATGACAAGAAATATATTTGAATAAACTGAAAAAAGCAGGTATGAAACTGCAAAAAATAAGAGGCATATTATCAGCAACTTCACTTTATTTCTCTTTTCAATCATCGGAATGAGGAAAATGTATGCAAGAACTTCAAGGACAATGAAGATGCTCGTCAGAAATCCAACCAAAGAAGAGTTGTTCAGAAAAGAATTCATGTAAACAGACCAGATAGTTGAGACAGCCGCAATGCCTATGGAAAAAAACAGATAAGGTATGCTGAATTTCGCTATTGGCTTGAGATGTCTCTGCCTGATGTGCATTAAAGGGAAAAGGCGCAAAGATATTTAATTGTTTTTATTGGATATATCTTTATATACAATTAATTTAAAATAAAAATAATGCAGGAGTAGCGAAGTGGTCAAACGCGCAAGCTTCAGATTAAATTCATGAAAAGGCTTGTTCCTTAGTGGATTCCCAGGTTCGAATCCTGGCCCCTGCATGCGGGGTTGCCGGAGTGGTCAAACGGGACAGGCTTAGGCGAGGAACGTTCGCGAGAGAAATTTCTCTCAATAAAATGCGAGCGGGCTTCCGAGAAACCTGTTAGCTAAGTGCTTGCAAAGGTTCGAATCCTTTACCCCGCATTTAGAATTATTTCGCCTCAGGTTTCAACTCGGCTTCTTTCTGCTTTATCTTATCTTCCAAGTCAAGTTTTTCTATAAGTTCTTTGTATCTGTTCCTGATTGTAACCTCTGTTATTCCTGCAATGTCTGCAACTTCTCTTTGCGTTTTCTTCTCATCATTCATCAAAGCGGCAACATACAATGCAGCAGCAGAAATTCCAGCAGGCCCTCTTCCGGAAGTTAATTCAACTTCTTCTGCCCTCTTTAGAATTTTAAGAGCATCATTCTGGGTTTTTGGAGAAAGTTTCAAGACAGAAGCAAATCTGGAGATGTAATCTTTCGGAGAACTTTGTTTTATTTTGATTCCCAATTTTCGTATGATAAATCTGTAAGTTCTCCCTATTTCTTTTCTTTCAACATCAGAAGCAATTGCCATTTCATCGAGTGTTCTTGGGATATTATATGAACGGCAGGCAGTGTAAAGGCATGCAGCAATGACAGATTCCATGCTTCTTCCCCTTACAAGCCCTCTCTGAAGAACATAATTGTAAATTCTCGCAGCTTCATCTCTTACAACATTTGGCAGATTAAGATAAGATGCAATAACTCTCAATTCAGCCATCGCTAGCCTCAAATTTCTTTCAATGGAAGTTGAAACTCTTTCCTGCCATTTCTTTAATCTGAGGAATTTTCTCGTCTGTCCCGGCTCAAGCCTGTAAATATCAGAAATCTCTCCTACATTTGTTATAAGCCCCTTGTCAAATTTCTGCATGCTGATTGGAGCTCCGCCCCTTCCCTTTTTCTCACCTTTGTCAAATTTTCCGCCTGCATCAGAACCGGAATCAACCATTTCCTCCTCGATAACAAGCCCGCAGTCATTACAGATGACTTCGCCAAGCTGGGGGTCATGAGTAATGTTTACCCCACCGCATTCAGGACATCGTTTTATGAAAGCCATTTTTGTATAGAAGGATTATTTTTTATAATAGGTTTATAAAGGTTTTGCCTATATAAATCTTTCTGAATTTATCCTCGTGGGATTTATGGGATTTTTTACTTTATCAGAATTCCGTTGACAGTGCCTTCCTGAGTTGGACGGCTTGTTATCTTTGCTTTCCCTTTGTCAGTTTCCACGATTGTTCCTTTGGTAAGAATATTCTGCCGTGCAAAGAACCTGTTTGAAGGTGTTTCCAGAACTTTTTTTATCTCAACTTTTACAGCTTTTCCTTTTTCATTGAGATTCATGAATTTTGCATTAATCATGAAGGTTTTTCTGCTTCCGCCTCGGGTTTTCTTTGATTTTCTTTTTTCCTGCCCCAGCTTTGCAACTCTTATCTGCCCTGCTCTTTCATGGAGCCTTTTTTTCCTTGAGGCATGATATCTTCCGCCTGTCTTTTTTCTTCCTTGTTTCATAATAAGAAGCAATAAATTTGATTTAAATATCTTTTTATCTGGTAAAACTACGAAATCTTTATAAATGAACTTTGACGAAATAAAATATGGTTAACGGAATTGAGCGTCCATTAGACTTATTGAATAACTCAAAAGGAAAAGAAGTCCTCGTTCAGTTGAAAGGCGAAAAGCAGATTGTCGGGACTTTATTGGCTTTTGATATCCATATAAATCTTGTTCTGGACAACATAAAGGAAATAGAAAACGGCGTTATAAAAAGAAATATAGGACTTGGATTCCTCAGAGGAGATACAATAATATTCATTTCACCTGCTTCAACTTCTTTGAAGAAAGATTAAATTTCAACGCTCATTAAATCTTCTGCCAGAGCAGAATTCCTGAAAATCTTCTTTGTCTCATCAAGAACTTTCTTCTTGTCTTTTTCATATCTTTGGCTGATATGAGTTATAATCATCTTTTTAGAGCCTGATTTCATTGCTATTTCAGCTGCCTGCGCAGATGACAAATGCCCGTGTTTTTCAGCTTTTGCTTCAAGCTCTTCCCCCAGCGTTGATTCGCATATAAGCAAATCAGAATTTTTAACAAAAGGAATTATTTTGCTGTTGAAGGACGTATCAAGTATAAAAGATATTTTCTTTCCATCTTCTCTGTATATGAATTTTTTTGCAGGATATTTTTTTTTCTTGTAAGTCATATTTTTTCCGTCTTTGAGATTTTTTATCCACGGTCCTGACGGAATTCCCGCATCTTTCAGTTTTTTCCCGTCAATTCTGATTTTTTCTTTTTCCACAAAAGAATATGCATTGCAGGGTATGAGATGAGTCATTTTTTCAGCTTCAAGATAAAAATCCGGAGTTTCAAAAAATTTGCCCGTTGCTTCTTTTACTTCAATTTTGTAATCTCTGTGAAACATGAAAGTATCAAGAAGCTTCATCATGAATTCCTTTATTCCTTTTGGGCCATAGATATAAAGAGTTTTTCTGTATTCTCCCATTGCAAGAGACTGCAAGACTCCGGGAAGTCCGAGAACATGGTCGCCGTGCCAGTGAGTTATCAAAATTCTTGTAATTTTTCCCATGTTTAATTTTGCCTTCCTGAACTGCCTTTGGGTTCCCTCCCCGCAGTCAATCAGGATATTTTCTTCCTTGTATCTCAAAAGTATTGATGTATGGTTTCTTTCCACTGTTGGAACAGTTGCGCTTGTCCCCAGAAAAGTTATCACCGCTTTTTCAGACATAATCAAATAAAGAAAAAAGAGTTTTTATTTGTTATTGAAGATAGAAATTTTATAATAGAAAGATTTTAAATAGAATTCTTTATTAATTTCGTTAAGCCCGGGTAGCTCAGCCTGGATAGAGCACCTGCCTTCTAAGTGAGATGGGAAATCTCCCATTCTTCCTTTCAAAGGAAAAGAAGAAAGCAGGGGGTCGCAGGTTCAAATCCTGTCTCGGGCGTAAGTAAAATTTCTCTAAGATTTATCGCTTTTTAAATAGCCACAGCTGAACATTGGCCGTTGGCAAATTGGCATTTGAATCCATAGCTTGCAGCATCCTGGCTCAAACTACTGCATTTATCGCTTGTGCATCCGCCTGAAAATAATGAGCAAGCAGAACAGGTATTCTTTGCTTTTTCAGATGAAGATAGTACTTCTGTGCTGATATAATTTTTCCAATCTACCCACATGCCTAAGACTTCATTTGCATAATTTATTCCGTCTGTATTCGCACTTA
>DATJPO010000052.1:0-10774 GCA_035506395.1 Candidatus Omnitrophota bacterium | reverse complement strand
CTTTGGATGCTGGAACAGCTTCCAAGATATGGTTGAATACATCTTTAACCACTGCTCAGTCTATCTATACAAAGACAGACTTGCCAACTTTATTGGCTGATCAGAGTTTTAGCGGAGATACCTCTGCTACAATTACTCAGCAAATAAGCTTAATATCGGGAGCAAATTCAGGAGCTGTAAACTCCGGAAAAGTAATCTTCGGCAAAGAGCCAACATCTGCAATAGATGCATCAGTTGGCTTGAGCATGGGAACAACAACTTCACAGGCATTGTATAATGCAACAGCTAATTTCAATAATGCTGTCAACTTTACAAACACGAACTCTCAGGCAAAGGTAATAACCTTGTTTGGGAAACAGTATACTGTGAGCGCTGATTCAAGCACGACAAATGGTTTGATATTGTTCCAATCTGCCCAGACTGTGACATTGTCACAAGGTGGAACTGGAAGCTCTTCTGCAACAGTTAATGTAGACGGAACAAATCACGTTGTTACATTGCTTAATGCAGGAAGTTCTTCAGCAACAATCGATGTTGACGGTGTAAGCGGTTCTGTAAACAGCGGAAGTTCAACGAAGATAAACGGAGTAAGTATTGCTCTTACAAGCGTCCAATCTTCAACTGCAGGTGGAAACACGGCTGTTGTATTGGTTGGTGCTAAGAAGCTTACTTTCAAAAGTGGTCAGCAGGTAACATACGGAGATAGCAATTCTGCAATTTTAGGAACAACAGCTTATCTTGTAGGCAATGTAAATGCCTTGACAAGTTTGGCAGTTGCAGTATATGCTCCGGATAATACCCACGACTTCATAGCAGCAGGCGGTTCATTCACAGACCCTGTTTTCGGGAGTTTTGCAATAACAAATGCAGGACTGAGTTCTGACATAACTGATCCATTAAGAGATACAATAAGTGTCGGAAACTCTGGTTCAACAACTTCCACATTAACTATGACTGACAAGAATGCGTATAAGGCAACATTTGACTTTGCAACAAATGCAACAAGTGCTAACAATTTAACCACTTCTTCAGGTTATTCCATCTTCCCATATGAAATGGCTAACCTTAGTGTCAATAGTTATACGTTAACAGGAACTGGAAACAACAACCAAGCTGTAGGACATTTGCTACAAATGCAGACTATCTACAATGATACAAGCACCTATACTGGAGACTATGTTCAGTTCTATGACCCAATAGAAGGACAAACAGTAAAGACAGGAACTCCAACATCGGAAGGGAGTGCGCCTTTGACATTAGATGGAAGGCAATATACTGTCACTTATTCATCTCCGGCAGGAGCTTCTTCAAGTGGTTGGGCACAAATAAAGTTCCCAACATCTGATTCAGCTGCAACAACAGGATTTGTAGTATATCCAACTATTCTCGGAGATAACGGAGAATCTGTTGAAATATACGCACCATTGATTAACATGTCATTATCGGCATGGGATGGTTCAAATTCCGTAGGTACTATGTATTTCCCTAACGGGAATGGCTATAGCAGTGTAACAGTGGCAACTGCCCCTGGAAACAATTCGGTTGCAAACTGGACAGTAACAGCAGGTTCAGGAGTAACTGTAAGTTCTCCATACCTCACTTCAGGAAATACAACTGCATTGAATACTGCAATAAATATCTCCTTTGGACAAGTGAGATATACACTTGCTGGAAGTACAACACAAAACCGTACCAACATAACAATGTGGTTTACTGGAAAAGGACTTGTTAATGAGCCAGCAATATTGATGTTTGAAGGAAAAGATGCTTCAGCATCCAACGTATACAATGCTGTTCTTTTGGATATGAAACAAAATCCAGCAGGAACAAGCAGTGATGGAGTAGGTGTAAACGGAGTTTACTTTACTGCAACAACAGAATACGGACTTGGTAATGGAGCAGCAGACCCTACACTTAGCAGATATAGCAATTCAAATGTACGTGACTACATGGATAGCTATGGAACTTTGGTGTATAAGGACACTTCAACTTCAGCTTTGCCAGTTGCAACTATCAAATATCCTGCAATGCAAGCATATGAACAATTGTATCTTGGATCAACAAGTGCAAGTGTTTCAAATGGCGGAACAGCTGGAAGTATTGGCGATGTGATATACAAGGACACAGAAGTCTCTTCAGCAAGCACAAAGAATCTGATTGTTGTCGGTGGAAGCTGTATTAATTCAGCTGCTGCTACATTAGTTGGAGGAGCTTACTGCGGAAATGACTGGACAACTGCAACAGGAGTCAGCTCAGGACAATTCCTGATTAAGAGCTACGGAAGTAGCACTCTTACAAGCTCTGGCAAGATTGCCTTGCTTGTTGCCGGCTACGAAGCTGCAGATACCTTGAACGCTGCAACCTACTTGATGAATCAAAAGCCAGCAGTTGATGCTGGAAACAAGTGGATTGGAAGCTCTTCACAAAGCGCTTCACTTCAGGTGAGCTAAGCAAACAAAAAATTTTATTTTTTATTTTTCTTTTTCTTTTTTTTAACACCCTGGCGATAGCCCTAAGAAAATTGATAAAATATTATTATTGATATCACCTCTTTTTTGAGATAATATAAGGCATCGTCGCCAATCATAAAGCTTTTATATCAAAATTTCTTGCTTGTAAAACATGCGACGGATAGTTTCGAAATTCGAGGAAGAGAAAAAAAGCAAAAGAAACCAGTTTATTATCGGCGGAATTCTTATGTTTATCATGATAATCAGCACGCTCGGATATGCTTTTCAAAGCCAGCTTTTTGACAATACAGGAAGCTCTGTCCAAAGCATTATTTACAATGGAATAAATTTCACAAGCCAGAATGGTTTCTGGACGGCAAATTATGCGGGACAGCAGCTTATTTTTGCCAATCTTCCCACGCAGATACCTGAATCTGATCTTTCAAACCTGACAAAGAGATTAAGCGATTTTTCAAACAAATCCCTTTATATTTATTCAGAAGATTCAGGCTCTGAAAGCGAGATAAGAATAAATCTGGCGCCTTTTGCAAAAGACATAAACAATGCCTGCCCTGAAGGAATTCAATGCAACCAGGATTTTCCTGTGAAGAACTGCGATGACAACTTCATAATAATACTGGCAGGAAATGAAAGCGTAAGCCAGGAAAAGAACTGCATATTCATATACGGACAGACAGATAACTTAATAAATACCGTCGATAATGTGTTATTCAGGATATTAGGGATAAGATAATGGCAGACAAAAAAATTTCACATAATGAGCACAAAGAAGAGGCAGAGCACCATGCTTCCCAAAAAGAACTGGTAAAGCATGAAAACAAAATTTTGAGAAATATACTGCTTGTCATCGGGTTGCTTGCGCTTTTATTTGTCGGCTATCTCGTGGCTTCATATTTCATAACGCATTTTGATTACAAGGGAGTGCAATTTACAGTTGTATCTGATCAGTGGGTTGGGCTTTTGTACAATACAAAAATCCCGTCAATATATCAAAACCAGAGCGTGAATTTCAATCTTTATCTCAGAAATGACCCGAGAAAAACGGCAAAAGATGTTCCGTTTGACGGACAATTGGTGATACGCCCTTTCCTTGTGATAAATTCAACAGATAATTTCAACTGCAACGGCGATGGAGTCATAGGGATAGCAAATCTTGAAAATTTATACGGAGCAATGGGCGTCAAGACAGGAAATGCGAATGCAACCTGCGATCCTTTGCAAAGATATGTTTCCCTCAAAATAGAGACTTCCAATGAAACAAAGATTATTGAAACAGCGCCTGCATGCTATACCATGGAAGTGAATAACTGCGAGATTTTGAAGGCAACAGAAAGATACATGATTGAGACATTTGTCCAATTGCATAACAGTTCTGCATAGATATTGCCTGAAGATAATTATTAAAATACCTGAAGAATAATAATCATAATATGGATTTAAGATTAATTTATGCAGTTATATTGTCAATTCTTCCCGTAAGCGAACTGAGAGGAGGGCTTATTTATGCGCTGGCTGCAGGGCTGAATCCCTGGATTTCTTTCGCTGCATGCACAATCGCAAATATTCTTATCATTTTCTTTATATTCTTTTTTCTTGATAAAATTCATGCGAAATTGCTGAAAATTGCATTTTACAGAAATAGCTTTGAATTTTACCTGGAAAAGATACAGAAAAAAACTGACAAATTTGAGAAGCACTATTCCATATTAGGATTTTTTGCATTAACAATTTTCACGGCAATTCCTCTTCCTGTAATAGGCGGAGCATGGAGCTGGGCTTTGATTTCATGGATTCTGGATTTGGACAGAAAGAAAAGCATTTTGGCAATATCACTGGGAGTACTGATTGCAGGATTATTAGTGCTTTTTGGAACGCTTGGATTTTTTAATCTTTTTAAGTGAGAGCAGGAATTTCATATCCGAATAAACAGGAATCTCATTTATCCTGAATATTTTAACTTCTGCAAACCATATTCCGACGACAAAAATAGTGCTCAAAGCATACCAGAATAATTTATGAGTCACATCAAAGGCAGCAAAATTATACATGAATATCATCACAAGCATAATTACTCTGATAATATTGAGGACTAAAAAAGACAGAAATGAAAGAAAAATCATCCATATCCTTTTTCCTATTTTTATATTCGGAATTGACAGATTAAGAATCAGGAGAAGATAATAAGCAGAGCCTGCAATGCATGATTTTATCATTTCTATAGGAATGTTCTGACTTACAAGAATGACGTTTCCAATAAGTACTGTATCAAAGAAAAATTTCAGGAGATAATAAACGGGATAAATAGTCAAGGGCGTGAAAACAATATAAAAAATTTCAAGATTGAAAAGGGCTGACAAAATCAGGACAGGATAACGGATTAAAATTCCGAGAATGCCATATTTTATCCTATTCATGCCAGAAGATAGAGAAATCTATTTAAATAATTTATTTATAGGATATAAAATGAAAAAAAGAGGGATTGTATTGCTCTTATTTCTGGGCATTCTGGTATTCGGATTCGCTTTTTATTTTGACAGGCAGATAGTGCAATTTTTTTCAAGCATAAGAGACATTTATCTCGGCAATTTTTTTCTGGCAGTAAAATTTCTTGATACAGAAGTGTTTGTAATCCTGCTTTTTACTCTCTTGCTTTTATGGACAAAGAAAAAAAGAAAATGGATTCTGCCATTATGGCTGACTTTTGGAATTACAGGAGTTATAAGCGTGGTTTTGAAAGTTATTGTCCGCAGAGCCAGGCCTTTTGCAGCCGGAATTGTTTCTTTGGCATCAGGAATTGCGGCTAATCCAAGTTATCTTACATGGGATTTGTCTTTTCCCTCTTTTGACACTGCTTTTGCATTCTGCGCTGTTCCAATCCTCTCAAAGCTTTATCCAAAATGGAAATACGTCTGGATAGGATTCGCTGTTTTAGTTGCTCTCTCAAGAGTATATTTCGGAGTGCATTACTTAAGCGATGTAATTGCAGGAGGAATAATCGGTTATCTAATCGGACTGGCTGTGATGAAACTAGAAGAAAAAACAAAATTCTTTGAAAGAATTTATGAAAAGGTATTCCGGAGAAAATAATTAATTTTTATAATTTTATGATAATATTAGTTAGTCTTTTTGCACTGGAATTCTTTTGGCAATAAGATAGACTGTGGATTCTATTGTTTTCAGGGTTCCATTATCATAAAAATATCCCGCATTCACTTTCGTCGTTGCTTCATAACCTGATTTTTTATTCAGGATATTTCTTACTTCAACAGCTAAATTTTCAGGCATGAGAACTTCAGCTTCATCATGATGATTTAATTGAGACAGAACATAAGCAGCAATATCTTTTGCAACAGTATCCTCAAGAATTCTGCTTGGACAATCAAGAGCTTGGCGCATCATTTTACTTTCTTGTTGCTTTTACAATAACAATAATTATCAATACAACCAGTATTACTGTAACAAGTCCGATTAACAAAGGCGTTATGCTTCCTACAGAACCTCCTGTCAGGGAAAATCCTGTTATTCCTCCGGAAGTTATATCAGCAGACAATGGCTGTGTTGTTATCAATTGCCCGTTTGAATATACTTCAAAGTTGAATGTTTTTTGTCCTACAGCATCTCTGTCAACATTAAGTGTTACTGAAACATCCTGAGACTGTCCTGCTGCAATTGTCACATTTGAAGGAGTAACTTCTCCCAATTCAGACCATGCAGAATATCCTGCAACATTGAATGTGTAAACAGCATCTTTTGTTCCTGTGTTCCTTATATTTGCTGTGAAAACCAAAGGCTGTCCTGCGCTTCCGCCTGACTCAAGCTGTGCAGTTACCTGTGTTGTAGCAGCTGTTGCATAGACGCAGTTACCCTGAACAGTTACAGGAACTGTGAATATCGCATCATTGCTGTTGAAATCTGTCTCATAGACATCATTATTCTCGTCATAGACTGTAAATACCAGTGGATATTTTGCTTCATTAGCATTCTTAGGAACAGTGAATGTGAAATCAAGAGGGACTTTGTCAAAAGCATTTATATCTCCAAGTGTAATATCCTGATTTATTCCCAAATCCTTGTTGTAAACATTTACATAAACATCATTTTGGTCCTCTGCCATGTTCCATGCATCTGCAGTTATGTCAACTGTTGAACCGCACTGCACTGTGTCCGGTGTCTGGACATTATTGAGTATAATAAAGTTGTTTTCTATTACTATTGAAGCATCTTTTAAGTTATTTGTAGATGTCTGAAGATCTGAACTATTATCCACATCTCCTGTTGCAGTTACATAGAACTGATAATGCTGCCCATCTACCAAATCTGTCAAGTCCATATCCATTTTATTGTCAATTCGGAATGGAATTGTCAATGTCTTTGTTGAATCACTTTTAAGATTGAAACTCTTCAAATCATTCATTTCAATTACCCATTGATGGGACTGAGTATCCCAGATTCCCCAATTAAGAGTGATATCATTAATATTATCTCCTCCATTATTTCTTACCTGCACTTCTGCAGTGATATTCTCAAATGGGAACCAGTTATTGTCATTACCAAAAGTTATCCCTATCGGGGAAAGTCCATTATTTGTAAAATCAATTCTTTTAACTTCCAATTGTCCGGGATTCCCTGTTGAATGAGAACTAATTATTTCCTGTGGGGGGATTACATTTATAGTAAAAGGAATTGTCTTAGTTACAACTGTAGAACTACTTGTTGTGGTGGCAGTCATTGTTATAGTGCCGTTTATAGTACCAATAAAATCAGTAGGTATTGAAGATACTGAAAAAGAGGTTGTATTTGTAAAACCTGCACTGGAAGTTGCTAAAGTTGGAAGAGATAATGAAGATACTTGATTTACTGTCCCGGCATAATCAAATGCCAGGGAACTTATTGTAGAACTCCAAGTTAAAGAGTAATCTGTTGCGTAGGTATTGATAACCGGAACATTAAAAGAAGCGCTTGTAGTGCCCACTGCAATATTCTGTGAAAGATTAGAAGGGAGTTGGATATCACCCGTGCCAGCAGCGCTTGCAGCTCCTGCAAAAACTACGAGAGCAAAAACGCTTAGTGCAAACAAACTTAAGACTTTGTTTTTCATTTGTAATTTTAAAGGAGTTAAATCCTATTAAAAGCATTTCTATTCCAGAAAATATATAACAGGATAGATAAAGGAGCATTTTGGGCGACGATAAAATGGCAAAGAGGCTAAAGGGACGAAAATTCAGCGGATAAAATTGCTTATTTTAGTTCATGAACAAATATGCCTAATTTAGTGGTAAGAATGTAACAAATTTACGCGTCTTGAACTCGCGAGCCAGGCTTCCTGAAAGAAATTAAATCTGAAAAATAACTGATAAACTGGCTGTATATTAATAGTATAGAACAATTAAAATGCTGCAGAATCATCATACTTATTTGCAGGCTTCTTTTCTTCAAGTGATTCCTGCTCTCTCTCAACCTTTGCGAAAGAAGGAGTTGCAATAACAACATTTTCCCTGAATCCTACAATGCTTCCTTCAAGGGCATCTGTCGTTTTCTTGATTTTTGAAATTGCTCTCTTGAGTTCAATAGGGTCTTTCTGCCTCAAAATCCTTGTCTCAATGACTGCGATTGTATATCCGTCTCTCAATGCTTCAAGAACCTTGTTCACATCATCATAATGCTTTAATACGAAAAGTTTCACGCTAACTTTCTGCTCTGATCTTGACTGGTTCAGGTCAATTTCAAGATAATCCTCGTCATTTGTTTTCTCAGATTTTCCCAAACTCTTCCTCAATTTGTCAAACATATCAATACTTTGAAGTATCTGATTTATAAATATTTCGCAATTATTTTGCGAACTTCGAAAATTTATTTCTTAGTTCATCAAGCCTCTTTGAAATCGCATCTTCCTGCTTTTCCACGGATTTTATCCTCATGCTCAGGATTTTTTCCTTTGAAACAAGGCTCTCTTTCACTTTCTGCTTGTCTGCTTTCATCATCAAATCCCCGACAAGCCTGAAAATTTCCCCTGATTTTTCTATTTCAGCGAGGGCGAAAGTTGTTTCCGACAATTCCAGTTCAAATGCCTGCTTCTGAAGAAGAATATTGTGGAGATTCTGGTCCAGAATCTGCATTTCCTGCAATTCATGCTCATTATCTTCTGCCATTTTATTATTAAGAATTATCAGATAGCTTTAATCTTCTTGATTTTTGTTCGGGGCTTGTAAAAAATCTTGCTGCCGCACTTTGAGCAGACAAATCTTTTTTCCAATTCGCTGTCTTTTGAGATTTTTCCGCATTTGAAGCATTTGTATGTGCTCATTTTATTATTTGTTTTCCTTAATTTATAAATTTAATTTGAAAGATAATAGACATCTGACGCGAATCTTTTTCCGCATTTCCCGCATTCCCATATTCCTTTGGAAGTTCTTTTGACTCCTGATTTGCCGCAGTAAGGGCATTTCTGCTTTAACCTTTGTTTTGATTCAACATCTGCAAGCTTATTTCTTACTTTTTTGCCATATCTTGCGCCGAATCTTCCTGCTGCCCGTACTTTTTTTAATTTTGATGCCATGTTTATCTGTTATTAATAAGCATAAATTTGGTTTTTAAAATGTTCTATTCTGCCTTCAGTTTTGATAATGGGGCTGCCCGGATTTGAACCGGGGTCGCGAGGTGATTTGCAACGCAACTTAATGAGTTGTCCCAAACCTCGAAGGCTACCAGGCTACCCCACAGCCCCAATAAGTCAATTACAACATAAACACTTTTTAATCTTTCCCTATAATAAAAAATTATTTCTTTTTTGCAGGCTTCTCTTCTTTTTTTGCGGGCGCTTTTGCAGGTGCTGCGGCTGCTGCAGGAGCTGCCGTCGCTGCAGGAGCTGTACCTGCTGCCGCAGGAGTTCCAGGAGCTGCACCTGTTGCTGCAGGAGATGTACCTGCTGCAGCCAATGCTGCTGCTTCTGCTGCTGCTTTCGCAGCTTCTTCCTGCAATCTCTGCTTTTCCTGTGCCGCCTTCAAATCTGCAAAGAATTTTTCCAGCGCGGATTTCTTCTCAGCAGAGGTTTCTGTTCTCTCGCTTAAGATTTCCCTGTCATACTTTCCGGCGCTGATTTCAGCCTGGATTTCTGAAGGCAATTTATTCTCTATTAATATTCCAAGGCTAACACAGGTTCCCACAATTTCCCTGACTGCATTTTTCATGTTTCTCGCAAGAAGATTTGGATATTTTGATTTTGCGACAGAAATTATCTGCTCTATTGAAAGATTCCCGACTTTTGTTTTTGAAGGAATTCCGGAGCCTTTTTCAACGCCTGCTTCTCTCTTCAATAATCCTGAGGCAGGAGGAGATGAGACGAAAACCTCTATATTTTTTGTAGAAGTGTTAATATCAACTTCAACAGGAACCTTCATGCCTTCAAACTTCCTTGTAGCATCATTGACTTTTGTTATAACCTGATTAACATTAATTCCAGTCGGCCCGAGCTTCTGGCTCAAAGCAGGACCGGGCTTCATTGCCCCCGCATCAATTAAAAGTTTAATCTGCATTTTATGCTGTCTCCAAAGATTTTAATTTAGAAGCAATCATTTCTTTTTTTCTCGCAAGAGAAGCTATGCCTTTTCTTACATCATCAAGCATTTCCGGAGATTCATTACCTTCGTTATTCAATGTTATGTAAAGCTCTCTTTCTAAAGCTAACCCTTCTTCAGTTGCATTAATTCTATACTGCAAATACCTTGCATACAAATCCTGCAAAAATTTAATCTTCATTTTGTTCTTCTTCCTCCAAGTCTTCCCTTCTTACTGCACGGACATTGTCAATCTTTATTGTGACGGGCAATTGAACCAGCGCGCCAAGAAGGCTTACAACAACATCCCCTTTCTGCTCGTCCACTCTTAAAACTTTCGCTTTTTCCTTCTTGAAGGGCTCTGAAATAATTTCAACTATGTCTCCTTCTTTTATTGAAACAGGAGCTGTTGAAGTTTCAACCATGTTCTTTATCTCTTCATAAGTGAGAGTTTTCCCGATTATTCCTTTTACATAAGGAAGATTGAAAACAGCTTCCTCTGCCGATTCCCTATCTTCTGCCTCAAGAAGAATGTATCCTCTCAAACCATGAGGACGTATGACAGAATATACATTAAGGGACTTTTTTTCAACTCTGTCTGTGATTAAATCAACAGCGCTTTCTTCCTTGTTCGTCGTTACTTTTATTACAAATATCATTTTATTCTCAGCTCCGTCTAAGCGATAATAGCTTAGAAAGATGTATTTAGGCAGAAATGCAGGTTTATAAAATTATTGGGGGGTGTAAATT
>DATJPO010000051.1:0-7329 GCA_035506395.1 Candidatus Omnitrophota bacterium | reverse complement strand
ACAAAGGATGTCGGAAAATTCAGGATTATAAAAGAAGAATCCTCCAGTTCAGGCGTGAGAAGAATAAAAGGAATTGTGGAATAATTTTATATTGATTTTAATCTTCTTTGAATATCTCTTAACTGCTCTTCAAGCCCTTCATCTGTCTTTGGAAGAATTTTCTTCTGAACAGACTGTTTTGAAACAGGAAGTTCAAGAACTTTTGGAATTCTTACAGGAGGGAAACTTGTCTCCAAAAGCTTCAGATTTATTATTATTTTTTTTATTTCCTTATAGAACTGGGATTTTAAATCAAGCTCCCTTTCCCTTAATGAAACATACCTGTTCATGGATTTCATTATGTTGAGTATATCCATTTCAGAAGCGAGAATATCCCTTTTTGAATTTAATACTTCTTCATGCTCAAGTTTTACATGAATAAAGCTGTCACTTTTTTGCGCCATTTTTATTTTTAGGAAATTATATCACCTCTTTTTCCGATTTATTATAATCTGGTAGTTTTTTAGACGGTCTTTCTGCTATTATCATTCTATCTTAGAAAAAATATCCTGGTCTATTTTATCAATCTGATTTTTCATTGTCTGAAGCCTTGCCTGCCAATCGGCAAGTTCCCGCCCTTCATCCTCTTTTGTTTTCTTTATTTCTTCAAGAAGTCCCTCCACTCCAGCGAGCTGCTTTTTTATCTTTTCAAAATTTTCAAGACTTTCTTCAAACCTGTCAAGCCTGACAAACATAGGCTCTTCTTTTTTCCTGAAATCATTCATTTGCCGGGGCATTGAATGCATCGGAGGCATCTCTTCATCAAATTCCTCTTCCTCGGGCATTTCCCTTGCCAAAGGACCCTTTGGGAGTTTTGGCATCGTCTGAATTTCTTCAGATTCATTTACCTCATCCTTTTCCATATCACTCTCTTTTTCTCCAGCGATTGCATTTTTTATAGTGTTCTGAGAAAATTTGTTTCCTATCGCGTTTGGCGGAAATCTTGGAAGTATGTTGGGCTTGAACTGGACATTTGCCTGTGCATTATTCTTAGGCATGCTGGGAATTTCAGGGAGTTTAGGGAGCTCCGGCAGGGGAGGAAGTTCATCAATCTCTTTCAACAACTCTTTTTTTCCCTTGAATAATGCCATTTTACATAGATATTCTAATATATTAAACAGAGCATATAGGTTTAAAAACTTTTCATAATTATAAAAAGAAAACTATTTAATCTATGATTTTAATAAAATTATATACGTAAAATGGATAAAAAACTTATCAAAGAGGCTTTTGTTGAAGCGGCGGGAAAACAGGCCGAGCCGCTTGTTGATTTTCTTGATGATAAAAAATACATGAATGAGTTTCTCATTGCAAAAAAACTTGATCTTCCTATAAACCAGGCGAGAAATATTCTCTACAAAATATCTGAATTCGGATTAGTATCCTCAACCAGGAAGAAAGACAAGAAAAAAGGATGGTTCACTTATTCATGGAAAATTGAAGAGTTGAAATCCCTTGAATTTCTGAAGCAGGTTATCCTCAAGAAAATGGAGCAGATAAAAAGCCAGATAAACAGCAGGGAAACCCGGGAATTTTACATCTGTGAAAGATGCCATGTGGAATTCAATGAGGAGAATGCATTGCTTCATGATTTTACATGCCCAGAATGCGGAAGCATTCTTGAAAGAAAAGACAATACAAAACTGATAAAGGAAATGAAAAAGAATCTTGACAATTATTCCAATGTTCTGGGAATTGTTGACGGGGAACTGCAGAAAGGGCAGATTGCTGAAGCAAAGAAAGTAAGAATCAAAGATGCTGCAATTAAGAGAGCAAAGGCAAAAGAAAGGGCAATTGCAAGGGAAAAAGAAAAAAGAAGGCTGAAAAAGGAAGCCGCGAAGATTCTAAAGAAAAAATTAAAAAATAAAAAGAAATCAGGCGATTCACAGCATAAAAATCCAAAGAAGAAAAAAATTTAATGGAATACAGAATAGTTTCTGAAAAAAAGAGGCTTTTTGGAAGATTAAGCGTTAATACAATTTTAATCCTGATAAACTCCCTGATGTTTATAATATTGTCAATTTTGACGTCTATTAATCCTAATTTTATCAATTATTTTTCACTTACGCCTTCCAGAATTCTCTATGGGCAATATTTATGGACACTGCTGACTTCAATGTTTTCACATATTTATTTTTGGCATATTGCTTTTAATATGATATCTTTATTTTTTTTAGGGGTAATTGTTGAGAAAATCATAGGGCCAAAAAGATATCTGCTGTTTTATATCTCTGCGGGATTATTTGCGGGAATTGTTTTCGTTCTGCTGGCCGGATATCTCGGAACTAGCAATATCGGAACGCAATTGTTTGGAAATCCTGATATTTCAGGACTAGGAGCTTCCGGAGCAATTTTTGGGCTGGTCGGGCTGCTGGCTATACTCACCCCGAAAAAGAAAGTTTATCTTATTGTAGGGCCTTTGCTTGCTATAATTGCAGAATCAGTGATAACTAATTTCGTTTCGTCATCGATTTCGGGCATCATTGACGCAATTATAACAATATATGTCTTCTTTTCAATATTCGCAATGTTTTCTTTCAATCCGATTATAAGAAAATCTGTGATTCCCTTAGGCATGCCTTTTTGGCTTATTCCTATTATTGCAATAATTCCTCTTTTCATTGTCGGATTATTTGTCCCCTTGCCTATTGCAAATTCAGCGCATCTTGGAGGGCTAATCTTCGGACTTGCTTTTGGAATTTACCTCAAAGTAAAATATAAAAGAAAGACAAAATACATAAGCAAATATTTTGCATGATTTATGGCGGACAAAAAGGGGAAATTTTCATTGAAAGAGAATTATAAGGATTGCTTCAGCTATCTTAAGAGTTCAAAGAATTTCATTTTTGCAGTAATTTTTATTTTTGCATTTTTTACACTGGTTGGATTATTTGTCCCTCTGCCAAATTCTGTTTCATCATGGATTTTGAATTACATACAACAGATTGTCAAGCAGACTGAAAATCTGTCAGGGTGGCAGCTGATGCTCTTCATTTTCTTTAATAACATCAAAAGCAGCCTTTTCGGACTTGTATTAGGAATTATCCTCGGAGTTATTCCCGCATTTCTTGCATTTTTCAACGGCTACATTCTCGGCTTTGTTCTGAATAAAAGCATAAATGCTGACGGGATTTTTGTAATCTGGAAACTTCTCCCTCACGGAATTTTTGAACTCCCTGCAGTATTCATTTCACTTGGGCTCGGGCTGCAAATCGGCACAGGTTTCCTGTTCGGGAAGAAAAAGAAGAATCTAAAGAAGAATTTCATCAAATCCTTGAAAGTTTTTCTTTTAATAGTAATTCCGCTTTTGCTAATTGCGGCAATTATAGAAGGGGCGCTGATTATTCTCGTTTCTTAATTCCGCATATCATTGATTCCGAGAACAATAAGAACCAGCCCGATAAATGCCATTAACCAGAAAAATCCGCCTTTCAGAAATTCCCATGCTGCATGCCTGAAATTCCAGAAAGTTCCCCATGAAGGGGAAAACCATGCAAATGAGACGATTCCCAAAAGGAGAATCAATCCAAGCAAGACTTCTGACCATTTATTCATAAAATTCACAGCAATTTCCCATTTAAAAATATTTTTATAAAAAATCACTCATTTTAGAAAGATAATCTTACGGAAGCAAAACAGCTGCTGAAAGAACAGTTGTCCACATCCCGTCTTTGTTTCCTTCAGAGGACTGCGTTACATTCATTGTCTTGAAAATCTGCCCGCTTGCTTTGTAAACCTGCTCTCTTTCTTCCCATGCTGTATCCGGATTAAACTCTATTCCAAGAGTGCTAGCAAGCATTGTTGCAGCGAGGTCTTCTGCATAATCTCCCGCTTTTTTTCCTGTCTCTCCAAATACATGATGCTCTGAGAGATATCCATAATTATTTGCAGAATCTTTCGGCATGGCAACTCCTATTGATGAGCATACCAATCTATTTGGTTCATTCGTGTCTGTTCGCGCCATGACACAGAAAGTTATCTGCCCTGGAGAAAGCAGCTTTATCCCCTCTTCCTTTGAAATGACTTTGCAATTCGGAGGGAGAATGCTTGAAACATAGACGAGATTGCATTTTTCTATTCCTGCATCCCGGAGAGCTGCCTCAAAACTCGCCAATCTGTCTTTCTGGACGCCAACGCCCTTTGTAAAAAAAATTTTGGTCGGAATCATTTAATTAATTATATTTAGAATTACTTTTTAAACTTTTTTCCTGAAAAAAATTTCCCGACGGCAGAGTTTTTGGATTTTTATTAAATTTTTGCTGCGAATGTTTCTGCCACAAGAATAGGGAAAAGAATTGTTGCATCCCCGAAAACTTTTATGCTCTCTGCATTAGGCAGAATTTTTCCCCATGAAACAGCCTCATCAGGCATTGCGCCTGAGTCAGAGCCGTCAAATTCCTGCGCGGTGTTTATGTAAACTACATATTCTGCGCCATTTCTAAGCATTAATGCATTTAATATTGCATGCTTCTGCGTTCCTGCGCCAAGGATTATCGCTCCTGCTTTTTTCAGCCCCATTGTTGTGTCATTCAGCCTTTTCACATCCTCTGCAATGTCTATGACAAAATCATCATGCTTGTATTTGAAAAAATAAACATTATCCCCCAATGCCCCGTCCGTGATTGCAGGGCAGAAAACTTTTATCTGGTTTTTCCATGCCCAGTAATAAATGCTTTTTTCATTGTTTATCTTTTCTCCCAGCTTCCAGATTATCTCGCTAGGAGTGATTGCTTTCCCTGTCCTTTTCTGTTCCTGATACAATTCTTCAAGAAGAGGCTGCATGAATTTTTCAAATTCAACATACCTGTTATTTGCAGCAAAGATATTCCCGATTCTATTTATTCCTTTCCTTCTTAAATCCGCTCCCTTTGCCCGGAAATCTCCAATAACAAAATTTCCCAAACATTTTATTATATCTTCTTCAATTCCTCCGGCTGTTGTTACCATGACATCCACTTTCTTATTCTTGACAAGATAGCGGAAAACATCTCTCAGCCCGGAACTTACAAGATTGGAAGTACATCCAAGAAAGATAGTCGCCTTGTTCTTAATCATGTCATTGACTATGCTTATTGCTTTTGAGAAATGAGTCGCCTGAAATCCTGTTGTCCTGTAGCTTGAAATTATGCCCCTGAAGTCAGCTCCGCTTTCAAAATCATATCCCCTGACAGGCTCGCCCTGCGTTTCACGGCTCTTCCTTATCAGATTCTTTCGTGCTGTCTTTTCTTTCTTATCCATGAAAAATCAGATATTTTTTGCTTTATAAAATCACCTCTCGCCACCCTTTCTTTGGAAAAGAAATGCTAGGCTTCCCGAAAGAAACTAAATTAGGCTTCCTGAAAAGAAACTAAGAGAGCAAGAGGCTTTCAAAATACTTATATAATGACAACGATTGTTTCTTTTATGCTGACAAGGAAACAGGTTAAAGAGATACGGGATGCGCTTAATAATTCTGCAAACCCTCTTTTTTTCTTTGACAACGATCCTGATGGGTTGTGCAGCTTTATTCTTCTGCAGAAATACATACAAAGAGGAAAGGGTTTTCCGATAAAATCTCTTCAGGACTTTAATGACATAGGGCTGAGAAAAATAAGCGAGTTTTCCCCTGACTGCCTTTTCATACTGGACAAGCCTGTTGTCCCTGTGGACTTTTTCAGGAAAACAGAAGAGATGAATCTTCCTGTTATATGGATAGACCATCATCAAATCAGCAAAAATGAAATTCCAAATTTTATCAAGTATTACAATCCTTTGTTCAACAGGAAAAAATCAAACGAGCCCACAACAGCATTATGCGCCCAGATAAATGACAACAAAAATTTTGCATGGCTTGCTGTTGCAGGATGCATATCTGACAAATTCTTTCCTAAATTTTACAGGGATTTCAGGAAAAAATATCCGGATTTGGCTGTTGATTCAAAAGACGCTTTTGATATTTATTACAATTCCGAAATAGGAAGAATAACCCGGATTTTCAGCTTTGCGCTCAAGGACAGAACAACCAATGTAATCAACATGATGAAATTTTTATCAAAAGCAAACTCCCCTTATGAAATTCTTGAGGACACTTCTGCCAATCATACAATGCATGAAAGATTTGAGCAGATAAATTCCAGATACCAAAAACTGCTTGAAAAAGCCCTTAAAAATCTCAAAAGTTCTGAGAAAATTTTATTTTTCAGATATGGCGGGGACATGGCTGTCAGCGCTGATTTGTCCAATGAGCTTTCCTATAAATTTCCTGAAAAAATAATTATTGTTGTTTACATTTCAGAGCCGAGAGCCAGCATTTCAGTAAGAGGAAAGAAGATACTGCAAAGAGTTGTTGAATCTCTGAAAGGGCTGGATAATGCAACAGGCGGAGGGCATGAGGATGCAGCAGGAGTTCAGATGAAAGCAGATGATGTGGAAAAATTCATGGAGAAATTCCGCGAATTGACTGAATGATTTTTATCACGGCAATATTTATAAATCTCTTTTCTTTATCTGGATTATGAGCAGCAGACTTGATTGGAGCTATAAGAGCAATTGTTCACTTTCAATTCTAGTCTTCACTCCGATTAAAACCTCAATTTAATCCGCGGTTATCGGCCTGGGTTGGATTGGGAACATAATTCTTCTTAATTCAGCCTGAGAATACCAGCGGATTTGAAAATGAATCCGAAAAAAATGGAAATGGAAACGGTGGAAAGAGAGCTGAGCGAGTTGATAGAGCGAACTCTGCAGCTGGAAGACGAAGTCAACTCTTTTGCTCGTTTGGCTGACGATTAACGCGATTTTGTTTTGAGAAATGATTTCTTTAGATAATGCCGACATGCCCAAATCAAAGATTCCGTCCCTATCGATTAATATGTTTTTCCTATGTATACCCAATATTTCGCAGGCTTGCCGCATATTATGCATTTTTTCCCAGCCACGGAATTCTTTTTCGGATCAATGAACAATGTTTTCGCACCGCCTGTTTTTTCTTTTAGAATATCTTCGCACTTTTCAGAACTGCACATTGGGGAGATTGCAATTCTCCGGTCATTTATCAGCCTTATCATCTCTTTTTCATTATCTGTTCTTTCTATTCTTGACTTGAAGAATTTTTCAGCATTTTTGTAAAGCTCACCTTGAATCTGCTCCAATAATCTTGGAACCTCTTTTTTCAACGCGCTGATTCTCACAGGAATTTTCTCAGAAGTATTCCTTTTTACTATGGTGACTGAATTTTTTTTCAAATCGCGGGGGCCAATTTCAATTCTCAATGGAATGCCTTTTAGTTCCCACTCGCTGAATTTCCATCCC
>DATJPO010000050.1:0-7027 GCA_035506395.1 Candidatus Omnitrophota bacterium | reverse complement strand
TGCTGCTACATACCGCCACGGTATTGAGACTCCTTATGCGCCTGTGGTTGAAGCTTTTTTCCAGAGAGTTGATAGAATCCTTGGTTCTAATTAATCTTATAAATATCCAATCCTTTTATTTATAATGGCTATATCTGAATCTGAAAAAGAACAAATAAGAATGCAGGCAAAGAAAATGACTGATTCTTTCTCCGAAAAATTGTCCCGCGTGAAAACCCCTGATGCAGAGCCGGTGATAAAAAAGAAAAGCTATGAAAGAGAGCAGGGAAACGGGGAGGAATGCGACAGTGATTTCAGGAAAATAATGTTTGAGAATGCGCCCAAAAAAGAAAAAGATTTCATTCTTGCGGAGAAGAAGAAATGGGAATGATGACAACCGTCTCGAAACTCAAACAATATCTTGAAGAAATCAAGAAAAATGACAAAAAGGGAAACAGGATAAATGCATTCATTCATGTGCGGGATGAAAAAGATTTGATTAAAGAAGCGGAGGAAATTGACAGGAAAATAAAATCAGGAAAAGCGGGAAGACTGGCAGGAAAAATCATTGCTGTAAAATCCAATATCAACGTAAAGGGAGAGATTATTTCCTGCGCTTCAAAGACGCTTGAAAATTATCATGCGCCTTATGATGCAACTGTCATTGAAAAAATAAAACAGGAAGACGGTTTGATAATCGGCATGGCTAACATGGACGAATTTGCATGCGGAAGCAGCGGCGAAACATCTGCTTTCGGAGCAATAAAAAATCCCGTCAATACAGAGCTTGTGCCGGGTGGCTCGTCAAGCGGAAGCGCTGCATCTGTTGCAGCCGGATTCTGCGACATGGCTTTGGGAAGCGATACAGGGGGAAGCATAAGAATGCCTTCATCATGCTGCGGCATTGTCGGAATAAAACCGACTTATTCTTCTGTAAGCAGATACGGACTGATTGACTTGTCCATGAGCCTTGATCAGATAGGCTCTCTTGCAAGAAATGTTTCTGAAGCCGCCCTGCTTCTTGATGTTATCCGGGGTAAAGATGAAAGAGATTCCATTTCAGAAGATTCAGAAAAGATTAACCTGAAAGAAATTGAAAAAACTCCCCAGAATTTGACGATAGGAATTTTGGACTTTGAAATCGGCGACAGAAGGATAGGCAAGATTATAAAAGAAAAGACAGAGCAATTCGCAAAAAAATTTGGATTTAAAACAAAGAATGTCCTGATAAAAAATATTGATTTGGCTGTTGAAACCTATTACCCTATTGTTTATGTTGAATTTTTCTCAGCCACAAGAAGATTTGACGGAAGAAGATACGGTGAAAAAATAGAAGATGCAGGAGGGCAGGAGGTTTTAAGAAGAATTTTGGGAGGCAGCGAAATTTCCAGAGAAGAATTTTCAGGAAGATATTATTACAAAGCTTTGAAAATAAAAAATATGGTTGAAAAAGAATTTTCAGATATTTTCAAAAATGTGGATTGCATAATTTCTGCAACAGTCCCAAAGCTCCCCCATAAATTAGGCACAAAAATTTCTGTAAGAGAAATGTATGAATATGATGCTTTGACTATTCCTTCAAATCTTGCAGGAAACTGCGCCATAAGCATTCCTGCCGGAGAACTTGACGGCATTCCTGTCGGATTGCAAATTACATGCGACAAATTTCAAGAACAAAAGATGCTTCAGATTGCCCGAGCATTTGAAAAACTGGAAGAAATGAGTAAAATCTGACCGCATTTGTTCAATGTTATAATCCTGAAAAAGGGGTGATAATTTTTTATCAGTATTTTTGAATATCCAAAAACATACAAAAACTTTTAAATCAATTTTGGATTTTTCTTTTATGAAAGCAGGAAATGTGGAATTAGAATGGCTTGGGCATGCGAGTTTTCTCATAAAAACTCCCGACAATAAAATAATTTATATTGACCCTTACCAGCTGAATTCTGACAAACTGGAAAAAGCGGACATGATTCTTATAACTCACAGCCATCCGGACCATTGCAGCATTCCTGATTTAAACAAAATAATCAAGCCAAATTCAAGAATTGTCCTCACAGCAGACTGCCAGAGCAAGATAATGAAAATGAATGTTCCCATAAAAATAGAAATAGCAGAGCCGGGAAATGAATTTGACTTCGGAAATATAAGAATTCTTTCAACTTCTGCATATAACATAAACAAATCCTTTCATCCTAAAGGCGAATCATGGGTAGGATATGTAATAAAAATAAACGGCACAACAATTTATCATGCAGGCGACACAGATGTCATTCCTGAAATGCAGAAACTGACAGGGCATAAAAGCGGTTCTGAATTTGTGGCTCTTCTTCCGATAGGCGGGAGATTCACGATGAATGTTGAAGAAGCTTTTGAGGCTGCAAAAATAATAAAGCCCAATCTTGCAATACCGATGCACTGGGGAGGCATTGTCGGTTCAAGAGAAGATGCTGAAGAGTTTGTGAGATTATGCAAAGAAAAGGGAATTGAAGCAGTGATTTTGGAGCAGAAAAACTGAATTTAACTATTTCTTAGGGAATATAATAATTTAAAAATAAAAACCGCCTCATTTCTTTAATTTTAATCCAAACATCAAATAGATTGAATTAATCTTAATTGATGAGGCGTCTTTTTCTAATTAGTCGGGAGTATCCCAACTATATAAACATATTGATGAAAGGAGGAAACAAAAAAAGAAAAATGGTTTTAGATTTTGCAAAAGAAGCAATAGAGCATTCAGCAACTCATTCAATTAATTTTGATGAGTTAAAGGCTGGAAAGGCTAATATCAAGGTTGTCGGTTGCGGAGGCTGTGGGTCAAACATGATTACATGGCTTTTCAACAAGGGAATCAACGGAGCAACAGTAGTTGGGGCCAATACTGATGCTTTGCATCTTTCTGTTACAAAAGCTGACGAAAAAGTTCTCATCGGAAGAGAATTGACCCGCGGTTTGGGCGCAGGAGGAATGCCTCAAAAGGGAAGAGAAGCTGCAAAAGAAGCTATTGTTGATATCAAGAAAGCTGTTTCAGGAGCAGACATGGTATTTGTTCTTGCAGGAATGGGCGGCGGTACAGGAACTGGCTCTGCGCCGGTTGTTGCACAGCTTGCAAAGGAAACAGGGGCTGTTGTTATAGGGGTTGTTACAATGCCTTTTGAATCTGAAAAAGCAAGAATAGACAAGGCTGAATTTGGACTTCAGGAATTGAGAGAAGTCACAGACACATGCATTGTTCTTGACAATAACAGACTTGTAGATATTGCAGGGCAACTTCCAATTGAAGCCGCATTTGCAGTTGCTAACGAGCTTGTCAGCACAATGGTAAAGGGAATTGTTGAAACAATTACTCTTCCAAGTTTGATTAACCTTGACTATGCTGATGTTTCTGCTATCATGAAAAACGGCGGAGTTGCGGTTATCGGAATCGGGGAAAGCGATTCTTCGTCTCACAGAGTTACTGAAGCTGTCCAGCAGGCACTTACAAATCCTCTACTTGATGTGGATTACAAAGGCGCTACTGGTGCATTGATTCACGTTACCTGCGGGCCGGACTTGAAGCTTGAAGAATTCGATACAATCGGACGAACTGTCTCGGAAAATCTGAATGCAGAAGCGAATGTCATCATAGGAGCAAGAATCAACAAGGAATTCCAGGGAAAAGTAAGAGTCATAACAATTATGACAGGTGTCAAATCACCTTATGTCCTTGGAAAAGAGCCTATGGAGAGCAATGCTCCCGCTGTCAAGGAAATGTCTGATTTAGGCATTGAAGTGTGGAAGTGAAATCTCCTGCAGGTTTCTATAATTTCCTATTGATTTATCCCCGAGAAATCGGGGAATTTTTATTTTTTGATTAATATCCCTTTTTTATATTCAAATTATCTATGGTAAATTCTCTTTTCTGAACAAACTATTTAAACCCATGACTCTTTTGTCATCTATAAAAAGATGGCTGATGAACAACAACAGACTGAAACTGAAATTGCCAAGGTAAGAAAAGTCGGTGTTCTTTCTTTAGCAGGAACTTTTGCGCTGATAACTTTTTTCTTTAATATTATTTTAGGAGGAATAATTTATCTTGTTTTCCCTGTTGTTACAGGATTATTGCCTTTTTCAATACCATTCGTATTATCCTTTAATTACATCATTCTTTTTGTTATCGGGACATCTGTCCTGACATTCTTTTATTTCCTTATTTTCGGAATGTTTTACAATCTGTCCTCGCTGATTACAAAGGGAGTCAAATTGTATTCTGATTAGAAATAATTAATAATTTAGCGGGAAGGAAGATAAAATCGTGCGGGGCAAGGATATCCTTCAGATATATCCCCGATAGATTCATTTTCTATTAATGATCGGTTATAACCGGGACGATGCGTAACAAGTGTTGGATTCAAATGGGTAACAACTCCCATGTGAAGGACACGCCTTCTTATTTCCATAAGCGAGAAATAATCCCAAATGGCAATTGCTTCAATCCGCGGTTCATGAACTTCAACTAACCCAAATGAATTTACATCAAAATCTTCAGGTTCAATAGCGACATCATGAGGCTGCCGCTTTGTTATATAAAGAGCAGTGCCTATGCAATTCCTGCCAAAATAATGCTTTTTAGCTTTCCTTATTTTGTCTTTTGTGCTATTGGACACCATTTTCCCATCATAAAAAAACAGCTTATAAGGTTTGTGAAATTTTAAATAATCCACAATACTGAACTTATTATGGCAGATTTTATCTTAACAGGGCTTATTGCCGGCATTGCAATATTGTTTCTTGCAATAGGTTATTTCATAGGAAAGAAAATTACAAATCATTCATGGAAAGACAGACTACCTGAAATAAGGGAAGAAGCTATCTCTCGTTCGCGTTCTGTTCTTGCAGGGCAGTTTTCAGAGCAGCTTGCTCCTTATCTTCCTGATTTTCCATTCAAGCCGACAGAAGCAAGATTCATTGGAAAGCCTGTTGATTTTCTTGTTTTCAGGGGCATGGATGAGAAAAATATAGATGAAGTTGTTTTCGTGGAAGTCAAAAGCGGAAAAGCAACTCTTAACCCTCAGGAGAAAAACCTGAAAAATGTCATTCAGGACAAGAAAATCCACTGGTATGAATACAGGATTCCTGAAGATTTGACCAAGAAAAAGAGAGAATAAACAAACTTTTAAATATCAATAATCTTGTTCTAAAATTGAGTCTCGGTAGCTCAGCTGGTAGAGCACATGACTGTTAGCATATGGAAACCAAGGTTTCCCTGACACGTCATCTTTCCTTTTTTGGGAAAGAGGATAACAGACATCATGGGGTCGTAGGTTCGAGTCCTGCCCGAGACGTTTATCTTTTAAACTAATTTTACATAATTAAAATATGAAGCCCAAGCAAAAAGTTCTTGTGGCAATGTCCGGAGGAGTTGATTCCTCTGTCGCAGCCATGCTTATGCAAAAAAAAGGCTATGAAGTTGTTGGTGTTTTCATGAAAAACTGGAGCGACACTAAAAATGAATTTGGGGAATGTTCATGGAGAGGGGAAAGAAGAATGGCAGTGAATATTGCCTCATTGCTCGGAATTTCATTAATGACTCTTGATTTGGAGAAAAAATACAGAAAAGAAGTTGTAAATGAAATGTTCAGGAAATACAGGCAGGGAATAACGCCAAATCCCGACATTGACTGCAACAAGAAAATAAAATTTCCAGAACTGATAAAATTCGCTGACAAAATAGGGGCAGAATATGTTGTTACAGGGCATTATGCAAGGATAAAGAAGGCGGGAAAGGGTTTCAAAATGTTAAGAGGCAAGGATGAAACAAAAGACCAGTCCTATTTTTTATATACTCTGACACAGGATGAATTGAAGAGCACTCTTTTTCCAATAGGAGATTATACAAAAAAAGAAATAAGAGAAATAGCGAGAAAAAACCATTTTCCTAATTATGACAAAAAATCCACGGTTGGCATTTGTTTTATCGGAAAAATAAACCTGAAGAAATTTTTGTCTAAAAAAATAAAGCCAAAAAAGGGCAAAATTTTGGACCCTTACGGAAATATCATAGGAGAGCATGATGGAATTTATTATTATACAATAGGGCAGAGGCTTGGCTCAAGATACGGCTTTGAAATACAAAGGGAAAAAAATACGGCACACATGAAAAGGTGGTATGTTGCGAAAAAAGATGCAAAGAGAAATATAATAATTGCGGCTCCTGAAGGAAATCCTCTTCTTTACAGAAAAGAAATAATTCTTACAGAGTCTCACTGGATAAATCAAAAACCAAAGAATAATGAAAAAGTTCTTGCAAGAATAAGGCAGGTGGGAGAATTGCTTCCTTCTGTGATAAAAGGAAACAAAGTTATTTTGAACAAAGCAATAACCGGAGTTTCAGAAGGGCAGGCAATCGTTCTCTACAAGGGAAAAGAAGTTCTTGGCGGAGGGGTTATAAAATTAATTTAAAAACATTTTTATAATGTTCTTGCTTTACTAAAACATGAGAGTTGAAGAGGCGATAAAATCAAGAAAGAGCGTGAGAAAATTCAGCTATAAAAAACCTGATTGGAGAAGCATTATAGAATGCATTGACTCCATGAGATTTGCTCCGACAGCCGGGAAAAATTTTTCAATGAAGATAATACTGGTAACGGATAAAAGCAAAATCCAGAAAATTGCAAAAGCTTCTGAACAGGATTTCATAGGAACAGCAGATTATGCGGTTGTCCTTTATTCAGAGCCTAAGAGGATATTAAATTTATTCGGAGAGAGAGGGGAGATTTATTTAAGGCATCAGGCGGGGGCTGCAATTGAAAACTTTTTGCTTTCAATAGAAGAGCATGGGCTTGCAACATGCTGGGTGGGGCATTTTAATGATGATGAAATAAAATCAATCTTAAAAATTCCCGATGATGCTCAAATTGAAGCTGTCTTTCCTGTTGGTTATGAACTTGGAAGGGCTTCCCCAAAGAACAAGATTGAACTTGACAAAATTTTATTCTTCAATGACGCCAAGACAAAGAAAATGAAATCTCCTGTGAAGCCTGAAGTTTAAGATTTTCGCATA
>DATJPO010000049.1:0-6595 GCA_035506395.1 Candidatus Omnitrophota bacterium | reverse complement strand
AATCAGGATAACATCATATCTGTCTTTCAGAAGTTTTATTTTGTCTCTTAACTTGAAAGGATTTATCTTATTTTTGTAGACAACTGATGCAGGAATAAGATCCAAATTAAAGTTTTCCAGGGTTATGATTGCATTTTCTATGTTCTCATCGCCGTTTAAAACGTGATGAATAGTGTTCTCCGGTTCAATTATGTTAAGATGAACCCCCAAATTGGGCGCTGAAAAATTTCCATCTATAAGCAATACTCTTTTCCCAAAATCAGAAATTGCAGAGCCAAGCGACAAGACAGCCGAAGTCTTGCCAACACCGCCTTTTAGGCTCAAGATTCCAATGCTCTTGCCCATTATGCAAAATCTCCTGATTTTGTATCCGCAGATTCCTGTCGAGGACATAAGAAAAATCTCGGATTTTTCATAAACGATGTATGTAAAAATGATTTAAATAACTTTCAGACAAAAGGGGCGATTATTAATCTGCCATGCCTATGAAAACTTAATAGGATAAAACAAAAAAGAGGTGATAAATCGGCAATAGAAAACATTTAAAAAACTATTTTCCAAATAATACCATGCCCAAAAAATCAGCGAAAAAAAAGGAAAAAACAGAAGAAGCAAAGCCGGAAAAGAAAAAGCTTTCATCAGAAGAATATGAAAAAAGAGTCCTGGAACTCGCAAAATCCGGGCTTAATTCTGAAAAAATAGGCGAAATGCTCAGAAAAGAAGGAATACATCCTTCAGAACACGGGAAAAAAATATCAAAAATCCTCAAAGAGAAGGAATTATACAATAATCCTGATATAAAAAATCTTGAAGCAAAATTGGCAGAGTTGGACAGGCATCACCAGTCAAATAAGAAAGACAGGACAGCATTAAAAACCAGAGAAAGGATTCAGGCAAAATTAAGAAAACTAAAGAAATATTTTAAGACCGATTAATTTTTTAATATGGAAAAGGGGGGTGAAAAAATCGGGCTGTTTTCAGGCAGTCTTGATGAAAGGCTTTCCCAAATTGCTGAAGAATTTCTAAAACAGCCTAAAGAAAAAGAAATACAGGTGATAAGTCATTTTGATACAGATGGAATAACATCAGCTTCCATAATCATAAAATGCCTGCAGAAATTGGACAGGAAATTCAGCACGATCATTGTAAAAAATCTTGATGCAGAGGTTATCTCCCGGATTTCAGAGGAAAAAATGCCTCTCTTTATTGATTTAGCTTCAAATTCCCTGGACCTTCTGGGAAAGTTCAAAAAAGTTTTTGTGATAGACCATCATGAAGTTACCCAGAAAATTCCTGAGAATATTTCTATTGCGAATCCACAGCTTCATGAAAGCAAAGAGGAAATAAGCAGTTCAGGTTTATGCTATCTGTTTGCAAAGAAAATAAATCCTGCAAACAGAAGTCTTGCATCTCTTGCAATAATAGGCATGATAGGCGATTCTGTTCAGAATATAGGAATAAGCAATAATGAAATAATGAAGGATGCGGAAGTTTTAGTGAAAAAAGGCGTTCTTCTTTATCCTTCCACTCGCCCCTTGAACAAAGTTCTGGAATTCAGTTCAGAACCGTATATTCCGTCTGTAACAGGAAACAAAGACGGAGTTTTCCAGATGTTGAAAGAAATAGGATTTGAAAGAGAAAATGGGCAGTATAAAAGCCTGATTGAACTCAGCGATGAAGAAATGACTAAGATAGTTACTGCAATACTCCTCAGGCGCCTTGAAAAAAATAATGAAAATCTCATAGGCAATATTTTTCTTGTAAAACATTTTAATCAGATTGAAGATGCAAGAGAAATAAGCGCAAAGATAAATGCATCAAGCCGGCTCGGAGAGCCGTATACTGCGATACTTTATTGCCTGGAGGATGCAAAAGCAAAAAAACAGGTTGAAAAGTTATATGCGAAATACAGGCAGATGATAATAAATGGGCTGAATTCGATAAGCGGTATAGAGCAGATAAAGGGCAATGGATTTGTCATATTAAATGCAAAATCAGTAATAAATGACTCCATGATAAGCGTCATAACAACAATCCTCTCAAAATCATCTTTGTATAACGAGGGAATGATTATTGTCGCAATGTCTTCCGCAGAAGATGATAAAATAAAAGTTTCAGGCAGGACAGTCGGAAAAGGAAGAAATGTGAGGGAGATTCTTGCAAGAGTAATGGCGGATGTAGGAGGAGAATTTGGGGGGCATAAATATGCTGCAGGATGCATGTTTGATTCTTCAAAAGAGGGGGAATTTATTGAGCGCTTGAAGAAAGAGCTGGAGATTGAATTAGTAAAAATATAATTTGAAAAATTTATCAGGAACATTGGTTCTTATCATCATTAACAATTTTATATCAAAACCTTTAAAATCTCGCATCTTTTCCCTAAATCATGGCACTTGAAGAAGGAGACACTATTTTATGCACTGTTGAAAGAATTGAAGGAACAAATGTATTCGTAACTATAGACGGGGATGGGGAAGGGAGCATAATGACAAGTGAAATTGCCGCAGGAAGAATAAGAAACATAAGAGACTATGTTGTCCCGAAAAAGAAAATAGTTTGCAAAGTTCTGAGAGTTTCAGGCAATAGAATTGACCTTTCATTGAGAAGAGTCACGCAGAAAGAACAGAAAGAAGTAATGGAACGTTATAATCTTGAAAAAAGCTACTCTGGTATAGTTAAGGGGATTTTGGGTGAGAAAGCAGAGGAGGTAATAAAAAAAATTCAGAAAAAGGAAAAATTATATGATTTTCTTGAAGAATCCAAGAAAAATCCGGAAATTCTGGAAGAATTTTTCAGCAAAGAGCAGTCAAAAAAAATATCCGAAATCCTCAATGCGCAGAAAAAAAAGATTTTCTCTGTGAAAAAAGATATACTCCTGACAACTGTAAAATCCAACGGCTTGGAATTAATAAAGCAGATTTTAGAAGGAATAAAAAATGCGGAGGTGAAATATATTTCTGCAGGGCATTATGCTATTCATGTGCAGTCATCAGACATAAAAAATGCGGGGCTGGTTCTTCGTAATATAATTTCCGATATTGAAAAAAATGCGAAAAAATCCGGGATGGAATTTAGCATTTTGGAGAAGTAACTGCATTATCATTTTTGAAACAATGATATGTGCTCATGAATCATAAACCTTAAAAATATAGTTTGGTGGTTTCTTGTATGGAAGATTTTGGTGATGAAAATGAAAATTCTTTCATGGTCGTTCTGCTGGGTGTAATCTTTGATACTGAAAAGAGGCAGATACTGATTGTAAAGAGAAATGATGATGAATATATTAAGAAATTAAAATGGGCTTTTCCCGGCGGGCGCGCAAATCCAGATGAAAGCCTTGAAGAATCTCTGATAAGAAAAATAAAGGAGAAAACAGGGCAGAACGTGGAAATTTTAGGCTCTATATTTGCAAGAATACCTCCTGAAAAAAAAGATTTGCTTCTTGTCTATTATCTCTGTGAAGTTGTGGGGGGACAGGAAAGAACAGGTGATGGCGTGCAGGAAATAAAATGGGTGAAACCGGATGAGTTGAGAAAATACTTTTCAACTTCTTTTGAGCCTGTTCTTGAAGAATATATAAATAATCTAAGATGATTTCTGAAAAGAGTTTAATCTTCAATATGAATAATAAAAATATTAACGATAAAAAACTGACGAGATATACATGTTGCGATAATCGCAAACGTGAAAAAGAGGCGATATTATGAAACTCAAAAAATGCAAAGGATGCGGGGTTTATACCCTGAAGGATAAATGCGCAAAATGCAGCCAAAAGACATCCGATGCGCATTATAAATTTGTAAAAATAAGATCAGTAAAAAGCAGTCAATAATCAAAATTATTAAAAACCGATTTTATCTTTTCCTGTAATGAAGATTATCGCCGATTTGCAGATTCATTCACGCTATGCCAGAGCCACTTCAAAAGACATAAATATCGATAATCTCGAAAAATATGCGAGAATAAAGGGGCTAAATCTTCTTGGAACAGGAGATTTTCAGCATCCATTATGGAATAAAGAGATAAAAAGCAAATTAAAAGAAGATGATAAAGGAATTTTGTGGAGTGCAACAGGGTTCCCTTTTTTATGGCAGACAGAAGTCAGCCTTATGTTTTCGCAGAATGGAAAAAGAAGGGCAATTCATCTTCTTATTTTTGCCCCAGATACAAAAACAGCGGATAAAATAATCAGTTATCTTGGAAGCAAGGGGCGATTGGACTATGACGGGCGTCCGATTTTTGGGATTACAGCGGAAAATCTCGTGAGAGAGCTGAAGGAGATTGATGAAAAAATTGAAATTATTCCTGCACACTGCATGACGCCATGGTTCGGGCTTTATGGAAGCGACTCCGGATTTGACTCACTGAAAGAATGTTTTGGGGAACAGGCAGAAAATATTCATGCAATAGAATCGGGGATGAGCGCAGATCCTGCAATGCTTTGGCGGTTCAAAGAAAAAGTCAATGTTGTAAGTTTTTCGGATGCGCATTCTTTCTGGCCATGGAGACTGGGAAGAGAAGCCACTATTTTTGAAATAAATGAGCTAAGCTATGAAAACATAATGCATGCTATCAGAACAGGCGATGGATTAAAGGAAACAATTGAAACACCTCCTGAATACGGAAAATATCACTGGGACGGGCACAGGAACTGCAATTTTTCATGTTCTCCCGCTGAAACAAAAAAGCTGAATGGCATATGTCCCATATGCGGGAAAAAACTGACAATAGGCGTGGAATATCGGGTTGAAGAAATTGCAAAGGAAAAGGAAGGATATTCCCCGAAAAATGCAAAACCTTTCTTCAAGCTCATTCCTCTTCATGAATTGATTGCATTTGTCTATAAAACTTCAGACAGTTCAAAAAAGGCATGGGGAATCTATAATGAAATGATATCAAAATTCGGCAATGAGTTTAACATCCTACTTGATGTCAAAAAAGAAAGATTAATCTCAGAAAAAGTAGATGAGAAACTTGTTGATTTGATTATTCTGGGAAGAGAAGGAAAGCTTAAAGTCAAGCCGGGATATGATGGGGTTTATGGGGAAGTTTTGCCAGGAGAAGCGCAGGCCAGATTATTTTAAGTGAAAAAGCAATAAAATTAATAGAAAATATTAATGATAAAATCTTGATTTATTTTATTGTTTTTATTCAGCATTATGTTATCTTTATCCAACATCAATTAAAAAAGAGGTGATAACAATTCTTCTCTCTTAAAAGAAGATTATTTTTTCTTCCTTCTCATAAAGAATGCAATAACAATCGCAATAATGCCGGCAACAATCCATGTCCAGTAATTTGAAAAGATGTTTGAGAAAGTCATTGAGGTCCCATTTGCATTATTGGTGCCTTGTGCTCCTGTTGTTTGTCCGGCAACAAGACTCTTTTCAGAAATTGCAAAATAACTGAATGAGTTTACCTGGCTTGTGTAGTAGTAATAATTATTGTCCTCGCTGGAATAATTTGTCTGAAGTTCATTCCACTGTCCTGTTGAATTGTCAAATTTGAAGACAGCTATGTTGTTTTTGTCCAGTCCATTGCCGGAAACCCAGCTTTTATTTACCTTGGAAATTATTGTAGCATTGTTCAGTTTTCCCTCAACATTGTCCACTTTTATCTGAAGATATTGGAATACATCGCCTGTTTTCGCAGCGGAAATTGCATCAGGTTTGCTATTGTATCTTGTTACAGTCACTTCAACATTCGTAGCCGGATTATTGACGTTTATATCAATTTCATTCAAAGCAGTGGCAGAATCAAAATTACTTATAATAGCAGGAGTTCCGGGAACTATCTGACTGAATATTGCTATTTTGGGTTGAGAAGTTACAGCCGGAGATGATGTAGAACCTGAATTAGAGCCTAAGGGACCTAATGCAGGATTGACATAGTATGTGAAAGTTCCGCTATTGGAATTTCCTGCATAATCATATACATTGCATGTAAAAGTGTATGTCCCTGTGCTGGCGATGGTGCCTGTTCCATCTGGAGAATTTGTAGAACTTGTAGTCCGAGAGTTATTTATTCCTGCAGTCGCATCTGTTCCGCCGCAGGTGCAGGGAAAAGAATCACCTATGCCTACTGTAGAAGGAGAGCAGGAAGGAACAGCCAGAGGATTTACAGTATCCGTTGTTACATAGAAAGAATTATTCAGCCCGAGATTATTTACAGTATCATTGACATAAACCCTGATTTTGTTTATTCCGTCTGCAAGTCCTGTCAGATTTCCTGTTGTAAAATTACACCATCCGCCTGAGACAGCAAAACTTTGATTTGAACCGTTAATGTTCACTTTGCATACGCTTCCATTTAATCCGACAGTTGCATCAGTCACAGAAATATTCAAAGTCAGCAGGCTTGTATTGGTATTCATTGCAGTTGCATTAGTATAAAGGGGAATAGAGATTACAGGGGCAGTATCATCTATGGTTATGCTTATATTCACCGTGGAATTTTCCTGAGCAGGAGCAGTAAACCCGCCGGTAATATTTTGCGCAGAACACCAAAACTGATATGTTCTTGAATCAGTTAAGGCAGATACGGAAAATGAAGCATTGAATCCTACACCTCCGCCGACAGTATAAGTCGTATTAGT
>DATJPO010000048.1:0-4891 GCA_035506395.1 Candidatus Omnitrophota bacterium | reverse complement strand
CGTTGGAATAAATTCCAAAGCAGAAGCAAATTCTTCTATCGCTAATTGTTCTCTTCCTCTCAAAGACTGTCCGAAAGTTCTGAGCCTCTTTGCAATTTCTATCTCCACCGCTCCTCCCCCAGGAACTATCAATCCTGACTTGAGAGAAGAAACAACATCCCCCAAACCATCCTTGATTGCTCTTTCAACTTCATCAATAACATGTCCTGTTCCTCCGTGAATGAGAATTGTCAGTGCTTTCGGATTTCTGCATCCTTCTATATAAGTAAGATTATCCTCTCCATGCCTGACTTCCCTGACAGTTTCAGCTCTTCCTAATTCAGTGAAGCTTAATTCATGAAGATTGCTGACAATTTTTCCTCCTGTTGCTTTTGATATTTTCTCCATGTCGCTCTTCGCAACTCTCCTGCATGCATATATTCTGAGTTTTGAGAGAAGATACTGCGCAAAATCATCTATTCCTTTCTGGCAAAGAACAACGTTTGCCCCTGAATCTTTTACTTTCTCAACCATTGCCTTTATTGTTTTTTCTTCCTGCTCCAAAAATCCCTGCAATTGTTCAGGAGTTGATATAGAAACTTTCGTGTCTATTTCAGGATTCTTTATTTCAAGGGGAAAGTCTATGAGAGCAATTTTTGCGTCCTTGATTTCTTCAGGCATGTCTGTGGAAACTTTTTCCTTGTCAAGAACAATTCCTGAAATTAATTTAGTGTCCTGTATTCCGTCTCCTTTTGACTTTTCAATTTTTATGTCAGACAAATCTACATTTCCCTGGTTCTGCACCTGCATTACTGCTTTCACAATAATGTCCGCAAATTTCTCTTTAAACCCCTCTGCTCCTTTTCCTGTCATGGCTGTTGCTGCAATCTGCCTCAAAATATCCAAATCCTGTGGTGTGATTCTCATTGAAATTTCCTTGAGAATTTCCTGGCATTTTTCTGCAGCCAGTCTGTATCCTTTTGTTATAACAGTAGGATGAATTTTCTTATCGAGAAGCTTTTCTGCATTTTCCAGCAATTTTCCTGCAATCATAACAGCAGTGGTTGTTCCGTCTCCAACCTCGCTTTCCTGTGTCTTTGCGATATCAACCATCATTTTTGCAGCAGGGTGTTCAATCTGCATTTCCTCGAGAATTGTGACTCCGTCATTCGTAACTATAATGTCTCCTGTTGGAGAAACCAGCATCTTGTCCATTCCCTTTGGACCCAGAGTTGTCTTAACCATTTCAGAAACCATTCGTGCAGCCATGATATTGTTTCTCTGTGCATCTTTCCCCATGATTCGCTGTATGTCTTCAGGCATGAGAACTATTGGTTTATCTGGCATATTATTTTCTTCTTAGTTTTCTATTTAAAGATTATTATACTAAAAAGTAATGAATAAATTATATAAACTTCAGGCTCTTGTTTATAGCATGGAAAATGTCCTTGTGTCAGACATAATGACTCGTTCTCCGATAACTGTCTCCCCTGGCACAAATCTTCTGGATTGCGCAAAATTCATGGTTAAAAAAAAGGTTGGAAGCCTTCTTTTGACTGAAAATAAGAAGCTTGTTGGTTTTATTTCTGAAAAAGACATTCTTTGGGCATTGGTGAAAAAATCCAAGCAGGATTTGTCAAAAATAACAGCTATGGAAATTTCTCCTAAAAAAATAATAACAATAAATCCATCTTACACAATTCAGGATGCTATTAACAAGATGAAAAGCTCAAAATTTGAAAGATTGCCTGTCGTGCAGAATGGAGAGCTGGTTGGAATAGTGACTTTCAAGGATATTCTTAGTTTCCATCCTGAATTTTATCCAGAGCTTCAGGAATTATCCCATATAAAAGAAGCATCAGAAAAGTTGAGAAGAATGAAAAATAATACCAGTGAAGGAACCTGCGAGAGATGCGGAACAGAGGATGTTCTTTCTGAAATAGACGGCATGATGATATGCGCTTCCTGCAGGAAAAATATGTAATGAAATAATGTTTCATAATTTTTATAAATAATTATTCTAACAAATTATATGTCATTTAATTATGAAGTATATGAATGTCAGAGATGTGGAGAGCATTTTAAGATAGAAGGCTCTTCATCTTCAGTAGACGCTTTGTTCGGGGCAGAACATCATCAAAGATTCAATATGGGATATATGGGCGAAAGTGATGCAGCTGAAGGAACATTTTGCCCTTCTTGCAAATCTTATAGAGAAAGAGCTATAGAAAGAGCGAAACGCCTTGCTGAAAGAGAATCTGGCGGGACGCCCAGTTTTGTAGAGTGTCCTAGATGTAATGGTAACGGTTCAATTGGCGGAATAACTTGCCCGAAATGTGAAGGAAATGGAAGAATAAAAAATCGGTCTGGATTTTTGAATTCCCTTTACACAGATACTTCAGAGAGCAATTTTGAAAAGTACAAACAATATCTTCCTTCTGATTTTAATAAAAAATAAATTGCAATAAATCTTTTAAACCATCTTTTCTTTTAACATTTATGAAGAGGTTGTTTGACATATCTGAGGGTGGGAAAATTATGCGTTCGCCTTCTTCTGATTACCCCGAAATTATTTCTGATGAAAAGGCGCTTGAAATATTGTCAAGAGAGTGCCATCCGAATGTAACCAAGGAGGATTCTGCATCTATTGTATTTATTCCTGTCGTAGGTGTTATGCAGAGGTTGTTTGATATCAATCCGAGAATTTATGATGGAATGTGCTTCAGAGTCGGTGGAAGCACTCTTTCTGATTCACAGGTGATAGGAATGCTGAAAAAAGATGGATATCAGTCAAGGAGAGACGGAAGCATAGCATATATGCCTCAAAGAGAATATGAAGCAACCAGAAAAAACGGGAAAGTCTTTAGTTAGAAAAAATATATAAATGAAATTTCTTTATTCTTAATATATAAAATGCCGGAAAAAGACGATATATATTCAAGCAAGATAAAAAAAACAGGTATATTTAATTTTTCAGATTATTATAACTTTAATCACAACTGGCTTGTCGAAGAGCTGAAATATGTTGATTTTCAGGAAGACAAATACACGGAAAAATTAGTCGGAGATGCAAAAAACATCGAGATAGAATGGACATGCAAAAGAAAAATGACAGATTATTTCCAGTTCCAGATAAAAGTAAAATACAGAATTCTCGGCCTGACTGATATCGAAGTAACAAAGAACGGAGTAAAGACAAAAACCAACAAGGGAAGTGTCGAAGTGATTGTTACAGGAACTTTAATAAAAGATTACGAGGGAAAATTTGAGCAGAATGGTGTGAGAAAATTCCTTAGAAGCATTTATGAAAAATGGGTTATTCCGTCGAGAGTAACAGAATATGAGGACAAGTTGGCAGGACACTGCGAGGAATTTCTCAATCAGGGAAAAGCATATCTTGATTTGGAAGTAAAATAAATAATTTTCTCGTCAAAAAAATTTAGCGAAATATTTAAATACATTTTATTCCAAATTTTCATATGAAAAGAGAGATAATAATTTTGGGGATTGCATTATTGCTTATTCTTCCTTTAATTTCAGCCGATGTAAATGTTGGAATCACGCAATTGAGCACCAATAATGCGATGATTGTTGACACGAATCAGCCGACAATGATTGATGTTCAGCTTACAAACAATGGAGGGGGGGATTATTTCACTTTCTATTCTTTTTTCGCAGGAGGTATGGTTCACATAGATCCTGTTTCTCTTGCAAATGGCGAGACAAAAAATGTCCAGCTTGGATTTTACCCAAGAGCTGACATGAAGCAGAGGGGATTTGTAAATTTTGATTTCTTCGCAAAAGCTCAGGGCGGGGAGCAGAAAGGAACTTTAATGGTTAATGTCATAGAATTAAAAGATGCTATGGAAGTCGGAAGCACTGAATTTGACCCTTCCCAGAATGTAATAAGCGTTTATGTGAGAAATCTTTACAATTATAATTTTGACAGCATCGACGGAGTGTTTTCTTCCCCATTCTTTAATTTCGAGCAGAAATTTTCTCTCGCTCCAAATGAGATAAAGGAATTCAATGTTACTCTCAACAAGGATGATTTCAAAAAATTAATGGCAGGATATTATACAATGAATGCAGACATAACTTACGGGGGAAAAACAGCAGATATCCAGGGCACAATAAAATTTGCAGAAAAAAATATAGTGGCATCAACACAGTCAAAGTTTGGATTTGTGATAAATACTTTTGCTGTCAAGAAAGTAAATGAAGGAAATGTTGTTTCAGATACAGAAACTGTTGTGCAGAAAAATATTATTTCAAGGGTATTCACTACTTTCAACACCAATCCCGACACAGTGCAGAGACAGGGATTGAATGTTTTTTACACATGGAGCAAGGCATTGACTCCAGGACAGACTTTGGATATTGTTGTAACAACCAACTGGCTGTTCCCTGTATTGATTGTAATTTTCATAGTGGCAATAGTTGCACTTACACGCCTTTATACAAGAACTAATTTGATGCTTAAGAAAAGAGTAAGCTTTGTAAGGGCAAAGGGCGGGGAGTTTGCACTGAAAGTTTCTGTATATGCTCATGCAAGAAAATTGGTTGAGAAAGTAACTGTTGTTGACAGGCTTCCTCCTCTTGTAAGGCTTCATGAAAGATTCGGAACAGAAGCTCCAAAGAGAGTCGATGAAAAGGCAAAGAAGCTTGAATGGTCTTTTGACAGAATACTGGCAGGAGAGACAAGAGTAATGTCTTATATAATTTATTCAAAGGTTGGAGTTGTCGGAAGATTTGCTCTTCCAAAGGCAACAGGAGTTTATGAGAGAGAAGGAGTTATACATGAGGCAGAATCCAACCAGGCTTTCTTCGTTGCTGAGCAGAGAGCTCAGAAGGATTAATAATATATATTTTCTAATATAATTAATCTTAAAAGCTGTCAATTATCAAATTC
>DATJPO010000047.1:0-6147 GCA_035506395.1 Candidatus Omnitrophota bacterium | reverse complement strand
AAAAAAAGAGCTTTCTTGGCGTTTTAGATAATCTGATTAAAGAAGGAAATGAGATATACATACTTGACAAGGAAGGAGAAGACATAAGAAAAGCAGATATAAGCAAAGACTGTGTTTTTGTTCTCGGAGACCATGAAGGACTGCCAAAGAAAGAATTGAAGAGGCTTAAAGAAATGTCAAAAAAAGTTTCAATAGGCTCAAAGATGTATTTTGCATCACAGACAGTTGCTGTCGTGAATAATGAACTGGACAGAAGAGAAATTTAGATCAGAGCAAATCATTCAACCTTAGGACAAGAAGATATTTCAAATCCTCAATGCCGACGCCGAGGCTGTGGAGTATTATTATCTCATGTATGATATCATTGGGAATTTCAAGGTTTATGTAGTCCGGAAAAAGCAGTTTGTCCATCTCTTTTTTATAATCATTTAACGCTCGCCTTGTGGGCGAGGTATTAAATGAGATTTAACTTGTATGAAAAACCGAGGGAATGGGTTTATAAATCACTTGTGAATAAATACTATAGAGAGGTATATCACAAACTTTTTAAAAGAAAATCGTGATTTTTTAGGATGAGGTTTGCATTCATTTCTGCTCCGAACTGGTTTTTAACGCCGGATTTCCTGATTAATGTATTTAGTTTTCTGATTCTCCTGACATTCTTCATATTGTGCATGAGAAGCTACAGGATGAACAAAGGGAAAATTGTTTATCTCGGAATCGGCTTCGGCTTTATAGCACTGGCACAGCTTGCAATTCTTCTTACAAAATTCGGGCTTTATTATAACACCGTCGTAACAACCTCTATAGGAAGCGCAATTATCCATTATAATATTGTAAGCTCAACAGACATAATTTATGATGCAAGCATTTTCTTAAATGGATTGCTCACACTAATAGGACTTTACGTAATTTACAGGCTGCCGCAGAAAGAGAGGTCAATAAAAGACATTCTTTTAATTCTGTATTTCATACTTCTATCCATATTCCTTAGCCAGGAAATTTATTATATCTTCCATATTTCCGCGCTTGTCCTGTTCCTTCTGGTTTCACACAGTTATTACATAATTTACAGAAAAAATAAATTCCGGAATACGGGCATTCTTTCAGGCTCATTTTTGATGTTAGCTGTAAGCCAGCTTCTTTTCATAATCTCCCAGGCAAGCGTCACAACAGTAATAGGCGATTTAATTGAATTGATAAGTTATATAACTCTTCTCATACTCATAATAAGAATTTTGAAACATGGCACGAAAAAGGAGCCGAATGGACATTATCTCGGACATGCTGAACATAATCCGAGAAAGGGGCGGAAGCATTAAGCCAACTCACCTGATGTACAAGGCAAATCTATCCCACAAACAGATGAAGAGCTATCTTGATGAGCTTATGAAAAAGAATTTAGTACAGACAAGTGTGCCCGGAAAGGAAAACAGGATAGTTATAACGAAAAGCGGCGTTGAATTCAACCTCAAATACCTGCAAGTCAAGGATTTGGAGAAAACGTTTGGATTATAAGAATTAATTTTATTTTGAATTATAGTGTAAATCTTCTCTGTTTGAGGAGTTTTCTGCATGCTCTCTGACACTGCCTCTTCCAATGATATATTCAAAGCCTTCTTTAGCTCTCATGATAAAATAAAGGGGCATGCCTAAAAGCAGTATTGAAATTGCCGAGCCTGTTCCGATAGTTTCATTTTCCAGTTTCATAATTCACTTATTTTCTGGAGCATATATAAGCTTATTGATATTCATGTAAAAAAATATAAAGGCTTTTATTTTCAGTAATTTATGAAAAAAAGAACCGAGGTTCCGCACCCCCAGGGATAAAATGAAGAAATCGGTTAGGCTTTATATCAAAGGAGTTGTGCAGGGAGTTTTTTTCAGGGATTATCTCAAGGAAAATGCCGAGAAACTGGACGTGAGAGGATTCACAAGAAATCTGGAAGATGGAAGAGTTGAAGTATTTCTAGAAGGAGATCCTGATAAAGTAAATCAGATGATTGAATTGTGCAGAAAAGGCTCAAAATATTCGCAGATACATGACATGGAGATTATTCCTGAAAAGTTTCAGGATTTAAGAGGATTCAAGGTTTTGCATTTTTGAACAGAGGTGAAAAATGAGGAGAACAAAAATAATCGCAACAATAGGGCCGGCAAGTTTCAGATTTTCTGTTCTTAAGGATATGCATTCCAATGGGATGGATATTGCAAGAATCAACACCAAATACGGAAATACTGGGCAATACAGGAAAACTCTTCACAATCTAAAAAAATTAAAAAACTGCGAGATCATGTTTGACATAAACAGCACGAAAAAAATCGGCTGGATAAAACAGCAGGATTTTGATTACATTGCACTGTCTTATGCAGGCGGGAAAAAACAAATCAGGAGCATAAGGAAACTTTTTCTCCCCAAACAGATAAGAATAATTTCAAAAATTGAAACAAAGAGCGGAATAAAAAATATTGACGAGATAATAAGAGAAAGCGACGGCATAATGGTTGCGCGGGGAGATTTGGGAAAAAATATACCATACAAAGAAGTCCCTGTGGAACAAAAAATAATAATCCAAAAATCGCGGCAGAAAAGGAAATTTGTGATAACTGCAACAGAAATGCTTCTTTCATTAGTTAAATCAAAAACCCCTGAAAGAGCTGAAATCAGCGATGTTGCAAATGCAGTCATAGACGGCTCTGACGCTGTAATGCTCTCTGAAGAA
The DNA here is from genome assembly GCA_035506395.1 of Candidatus Omnitrophota bacterium. GTDB lineage: Archaea > Nanobdellota > Nanobdellia > Pacearchaeales > GW2011-AR1 > JAKLIN01. The sequence goes on along the minus strand of DATJPO010000047.1, from coordinate 3,424 downwards.
ACTGCAATAGGAAAACATCCTGTGCTTGCAGTAAGAATAATGAAAGACATAGTTAAATATACAGAGGACAACCTCAAGAGGCTGAATGATATTTACCAATTCTGACGGAGGAGCAAGAGGCAATCCAGGACCTGCTGCAATAGGAGTCATTGTAAGAAAAGATGAGGCGATAATTGCAAAATACAGCGAAATAATAAATGACTGCACAAACAATGTTGCAGAATACAAGGCACTAATCAAGGCGCTGGAACTCGGAAGAAAATATTCTGATGAAATCGTTTGCGTAATGGATTCCGAACTTCTTGTAAAACAGCTTTTGGGGGAATACCAAGTTAAGAGCAAGGATTTGCTTCCTTTATTCTTGAAAGTGCAGAAACTTCAGGAGGATTTCACGAGAGTCAAGTATGTTCATGTTCCAAGATGGAATAAATTCCAGAAGGTTGTTGATAAACTGCTGAATGAAGAGCTGGATAAAAAGTGAAATACAATAAATTGGTGAGAGATAAAATCCCTGAAATAATAAAAGACAGAAAAGAGATTCCAATAGTTCATATCGCTGATGAAAAAGAATATGATAAAAAATTAAAAGAAAAACTGTCAGAGGAAGTTAATGAATTTTTAAAAGAGCCAAATAAAGAGGAAATTGCAGATATTCTTGAAGTGATTGATGCTATATGCAAATTCAGGAAATTTGACAAAAAAGAAATAGAAAAAATAAAAGAGGAGAAGAAAAATAAAAGAGGCTCGTTTGACAAAAGAATCATTCTGGACGAAACGCATTAATGCCTGTTCTGCCTCATATAAACCAGAGCTGTATGAAATTCTCTTGCATGATTTACTGCATCTATAAGGGCATTATGCCGATTCACTGCATTTCTAAGGCTTAACTCTTCCAGATTTGCAGTCATATCATTTGCCTTTCCCCTGAACACAGATTGTATATTTTCTCCTGTATGCCCGAAAGGATTTTCTCCGCTGTAGAAATGATCCAAATAATGAAACAGGAACATTCCATCAAAAAGAAGATTGTCCGCGCAGAGTATTGGACGGCGCCCTGATGTATTCTCCAGCACCCATCCTGCAAAATTTGGAATTACACGATTAGGATCTTCGCCTTCCTGCGCCAAGATTGCCAAAACTTCCTCTGGATTGAAATTGGAAAAATCATAATCTCTCAATGACAAAAGCCCTCGCGCGCCAATCTTAAAATTATCGGGAAGATAATCTTCATTTACAGGTTTTAACTCTGCATAAAACTGCTGGCTGGGGTCGCTGACAATGCATGCGCCAATTGAAAGCATTGATGCACTCCAGGGATATTGCCCGTTTGCTTCAATATCAACAGAGACATACTCTTTTGGAAGCTTATCCATAATCTTAATGCACAGCTATGGTTTTTAAAGAAATATGTATAAAAAAGATATTTTTACAATCCGAGAAGTTTCATTACGATGAATACCGGCCAGACTAATGCTTTCAAAACGCCAAGAAGCCCTTCACCAGCCTGGAGGTAAAAAATCAATGCTCCGATAAAGCCCAGGAAGTAAACTCCGCCGCATGAACCGCAATGGCGGTGGCAATGGCATCTTTCTTCTTTGTCTTTTCCTCTCTTAAACAAATATTTTTTCATAATGCTTATAATAAAACAGCATTTTTAAATGTTTTAAATATCGGGAAAATATATAAATTAATTCTGTTTATTAAAAAAATGGAAGAGAATGAAGAAACAGAGAGGCATAATTTTGAAGCAAAGGAAAAATTCTTCTGGGCTGATGAAGTCGCAGATGAAATCATAAAGAAAAAAGGGAAGAAAAAAGAGTACGTCTGTGCGTCGGGGATAACTCCTTCAGGAACAGTCCACATGGGAAATTTCAGAGAAGTTATAACAACTGATTTAGTTGCCCGAGCTTTGAAAGATAAAGGAAAAAAAGTCAGATTTATTTATTCATGGGATGATTATGACAGACTGAGAAAAATACCGCCAAATATTCCAAAATCATATGAAAAGCATCTGGGCACGCCCATAAGCGAGATTCCGTCTCCATTCGGCAAAAAAGAAAGTTATGCGGGGCATTTTGAAAAAGAATTTGAAAAATCACTTGAAAAAGTTGATATAAAACCGGAGTTCATAAGACAGAATTCAATGTATAAGAAAAGCAAATATGCTGCGCTGATAAAAACAGCACTGGATAAAAATAACGAGATAAAGAAAATTCTGAATAAATACAGGAAAGAGCCTCTTGAAAAAGACTGGGTTCCTCTGGAGGTTTACAGCAAAAAAACAGGGAAAGATGATACAGAAATTATTGATATTAAAGGATACAAAATAACATACAGGGATTCAACCGGATTTCAAGAAACAATTGACTATAGAAAAGTCGGAAATATAAAATTGAAATGGAGAGTTGACTGGCCTGCAAGATGGAAATATGAAAAAGTTGATTTTGAGCCGGGCGGGATAGACCACAGTGTTGAGGGGGGAAGCTATACAACTGCAAAAGAAATTGCGAAAAAAGTTTTCGGCATTGAGCCGCCGGTTTATCAGTTTTATGAATTTGTAAGGATGAAAAATGGCTCTGAATTTTCAAGTTCAGAAGGAAATGCGCTTACTCTTGATGAAACTGAATCAGTATATGAACCCGAGATTATAAGATACATTTTTGTGAAAACGCGCCCTAACAAAGCATTTCCAATAAGTTTTGACAACGACATCATAAAGATTTATGATGAATATGATGAATTGGAAAATAAGTATTACAATAAAGAGCTGGATGAAAGAGATACGAGAATTTATGAAATGTCACAGGTTGCAAAGATTACAAAGAAAAAGCCGGAAAAAGTCGGCTTCAGGCATCTGATAACATTGATTCAGTCGGGCGACACAAAAAATCTTAATGAAGAATCAAAAAGACGCGCAGAGAAAGTGAAAAACTGGCTTGCGAAATATGCTGGAGATGACATGAAATTTTCCATAAGGGAAAAAGTTGAAATCAAGATTGATAAAAAACAAAGAGAAGCGCTTGTTTCTTTAAGAGAATTCCTTGGAAAAAAGAATTTCAGCGAAGATGAATTGAACACAGAAATTTTCAACATATGCAAAGCAGTCGGAATAGAGCCAAAAGAATTTTTTGAGGGCGCTTATGGAATAATAATCGGGAGATCAAGAGGGCCAAGGCTTGCCAGCTTAATCCTATCAACAGGAAAAGATAAAATCATAAAATTGCTGGAGCAAATATAATGGGATTAATAATAAAATCAAACATAAGAAAAACAGTTCATGATTTGGACAAAGAGAACTCTATTTCCAGCGTTGCAGATGAAGTTGAAACAGCGCTTGAAAGAAAAGCAGAGGAGATTCTTAGAGAAGGAATAAAGAGGGCAAAAGAAAACAAAAGAAGAACTTTGCAGGCGAGGGATTTGTAAG
>DATJPO010000046.1:0-5606 GCA_035506395.1 Candidatus Omnitrophota bacterium | reverse complement strand
GTTTGGGGAAGTAAAAGAAACGCCGCAAACAGAAGAAACCCCTTTCCACCCAAGATCTCCATATGGGGTGACAAAAGTAGTTGGTTTTGAAATGACACGCAACTATAGAGAAGCTTACAATTTCTTCGCCTGTAGCGGAATATTATTCAATCATGAGTCTCCAAGAAGGGGGAAAGAATTTGTAACCAGAAAAATAAGCTCCGGCGTGGCAAAAGCAAAAGCCGGAAAAGAAAACGTCATTGTTCTTGGCAATCTGGATGCAAAAAGAGACTGGGGATATTCAAAAGAGTATGTGGAAGCCATGTGGAAAATGCTTCAACAGGATATTCCGGGAGATTATGTAATCGCTACAGGAGAAAGCCACTCTATTCGGGATTTTCTTGATTGCGCATTCAGATATGCAAATTTAAACTACCAGGTAGTTGACCTCCATGAATATTTGCCTGATGAAGCAAACAGGATAATTGAAAGCCTTAGGCAGAAAAAAGATGAAATTTTTGTTGTTCAGCACCCATCTTTTTACAGACCTGCTGAAGTAAATGAATTGCTTGGAAATGCCGATAAAGCAAAAAAGGAACTGGGATGGAAGCCAAAAACCAGCTTTAAAGAATTAGTAGAGATGATGGTAGAGAATGATTTAGCAGAATCCAGAAATAAATTATGATTAACAGAGTCTTTATCCAAGAATAAGCAGTCCGTCACCGGGATTTCTTACAATAATAAAATCTATTTTTTTCTCTGTTATTACTTTCTTTTCTGATTTTAAATAATAAAATAATATTCTTTCTGAACTTGTTTCATTTTTAACCTTGAAATCTTTAAAAAATAATTTCGGTGGGAAAAGAAGAATACTAAGAATCTGTTTCAGAAATTTATTAGATTTTGGATTTATTTTGTTAAAAACTGCAAATAAAAAATAAAGATAATTTCTTTCGAGGAAAAAATATATTTTTTGCAAAACCGAAAATTTCATAACAAAACCGTTCTTAAGCAGATTTGCAAAATTATCATAGATTAATGAACAGGTTTTGAAAGTATCAAAATCTTTTGTGATATAAAACATGTCTACAATTTCATTTTCGGGCCGCGTACCGCAATAATTAGGAACAATTACTTCATTTTCCCTCATTTTAAAATTTTCCGGATTTATTTCACTTATGGGAAGAAAATCAAATCTTATGCGGATAAAATACCTGTAAGAAATATTCTCTTTATCCATATGCTCCCTTAGAAGGGTGAATGCTCCTTTGATATTATAAAACTGGTGAAACATATTCTTAAAATTAAACCGCGGGGTTTCCGGAAATATAAATTTTTTGTAATTATTTCTTCTTAATTGCCTTAAATCCTTTATTATAAGATGGTCAATATCGGAAGATTGCACTGTCTTAATGGCTTGAGGGTTCAGCATTTTGAGCCTCTCTGGATTTGCATCACCTTCAATAAAGCAGAAGATATCATAACTTTTAAGAAGGTCAAGAAGATTTTTCTTTATATAGGGATAGCATAGTTCAAGTGTTCTTAATTGGCCTGAAAAACAGATTGCTGCATTTTTTATTTTTGGTTCTTTCATTATTTTGGTAAAAAGCGGTTTTTTATAAACCTTATGAAGACGGAAAAGCAAAAGCCATATTGAATATTATCCATCAAACGATAGGTTAGTCTATCATAAATTATATAAATTAACTTAAGGGGATATTTTTATGAATGTAATAATCCCGCTGGGCGGGAAAGGAACCAGATTCTCGGAAGAAACGCTTCCAAAACCATTGGTACATTATCTCGGAGAACCGATGATTTTCAGGATAATTGAAGGAATTAATATTGATGAAAATGATAAAATTTTCATACCTTATGAAGCAAGCTTAGAAGCATATAATTTTGAGAATATGCTGTATAAAAGGTTCCCAAATTTGAAAATCAGATTCAAAAAAGTAAGCAATCAAAAAGGGGCTGCGCATACGCTTTATGAAATTCTTGGGGAATTTACCGATAAAGAATTAGATGATGTCACAATAAGCCTTGATGGAGATACTTATTATAATGAGGATATTGTCAAATTGTGCAAAGCAGATAATGATTCTGCGATTTTTTATTTCAAGGATTTTCAGGAAAAACCGATTTTTTCATACATAAAACTTGATGAAAATAACAGAATAATCATGATTAAAGAAAAAGTAAAAATCTCTGATAATGCAAATTCAGGATGCTACAAATTCAGCAGCGGAAGATTGCTGAAGAAATACTGTGAAAGAATACTTATGAGCAATATTCCAAATGAACTGTATACCTCTAAAGTATATGACTTGATGATTCAGGATGGATATAAGATTTTCGGGCATGAGATAAAAAGAGAAAATATAATCTGCATAGGCACCCCTTCTCAATTAAGAGAACAAGCAATCCGCCAGCCATCCTCCCAAAAAATATTCTGCTTTGATTTGGACAATACTCTTGTTTCCTTTCCGCATGTATCTGGGGATTATTCAACAGTGAAACCCATAGAAAAAAATGTTGATTTTCTAAGAAATCTGAAAAAGAAAGGACATAAAATAATAATTTACAGTTCCAGAAGAATGCTCACTCATGGCGGAGATGTCAAAAAAGTCATAGATGATATAGGAGAAGCAACAATCAAACAGTTAAAAGAATTTGACATTCCTTATGATGAAATAATTTTCGGAAAGCCTTATGCGCATTTTTATATTGATGATTTGTCTATAAATCCTCTTGACAGCAATCTTGAAAGGAGAACAGGATTTCATTTTGCATCTTTTAATGGAGAGGTAAGAAAGTTCAACAGGCTTGAAGTCGGCAAAGATTCAATAAAAAAGATATCAGAAGATTCTTCAATCAGCGGAGAAATTTATTATTACAGAAATATTCCGGACGAGATAAAGAGATTCTTTCCCAAATTTATAACCACTGATGAAAAAAGCTATTATGAAATTGAAAGAATTTACGGGCTTAATTTTTCCGATTTATATACCAATGATTTGCTGACATTTAATGATTTAAAGAATTTGTTTGGCGTTCTTAGGGAGATACATTCAATAAAAAGAGGGGATGACATAGACATCTATGAGAATTACGCTGAAAAAATCAAAAAGAGAGCTGAAAAGTATGATTACAGCCGATTTGAGAAAAATGCTGAAATTTATGAATTTCTAATGAAAAATCTAGAGATATACAAAATGAAAAATCTCGGCATAAAAGCAGTCATACATGGAGATCCCACCTTTACAAATGTATTAATAAGCAAAAGTTTCGGAGATGTTATAAAATTTGTTGATATGAGGGGAATTCAGGGCGATAAATTTTCCATTGAAGGAGATATATTTTACGATTATGCAAAAATATATCATTCAATACTTGGATACGATTATGTCATTAAAGGGATGCCGATTAATTACAAGAATATCGAAAAATTCAAGTTATTCTTTGATGAAGAATTTGTTTCTTTATATGGCAGTGAGAGGTTGAAATACCTTAAAATATTAACATTAAGCCTTTTTTATTCGCTAATTCCGCTTCATGAAGAAAAAGATCCTTCTCTTTTCTGGGATTTAACCAGAAAACTTTATGATGAAATAAAAGATTCTAAATAAAAAACTCAAATGGAATGTCCTATTTGCAAATCATCAAAAATCAGAAAAAAATATTCAAATTTTCCAGGGTATATCGAAGAAACTTTTTTTGATATTTTTGAGTGCACTGAATGTGACGTGCAATTTATTGATTCAGGTTCTGTGGGCACAAAGATATATGAAATAATCTATTCGCAGAAAAATACTCCCGGATATGAAAGATACTTTGAGTATATGAAAGAAATAAAAAGGCAAAGAGATCCGCTGAGATATTTAGTAAAAAGAGAGTCTATTTATTTCCCGGTATATAAGCACTTAAAAGATAAATCCGGGCTGAGAATCCTGGAAATTGGCTGCGGGCGGGGGTATTTGACTTACAGTCTTAATTTTTCCGGTCATTTGGCAACAGGGATAGATGTCTCAGAGGAAGCAATTAAATCTGCGAGAGAAAATTTTGGGAATTATTTTGAAATTTCGGATATTGAGAATTATAAAACAAATGACAAATTTGATTTAATAATTTCAACAGAGGTAATTGAGCATGTTCCTAATCCGGATAAATTTTTATCAGCATGCATAAGACTGCTAAAAAAAACAGGAGCAATCCTTCTAACCACCCCGAACAAAGACTATCAAAACAAGGCGAGTGTATGGAAATCGGAATGTCCGCCTGTCCATACCTTCTGGTTCAGCAAAAAAAGCATCAGAATTCTGGCAAAAATGCATGGTATGGCATGCAGATTCATCAATCCGCAAAAATCAGTTTTTTGCTCACAAAATAAACTGTCCTGCTATTTTCTCTCAAGAAAGAATAAATTACCCCTGCCTATTCTTGATAAAAATGGAAAGCCTTTCGAAGAAAGGGAGAGAATATCCAATTCTTCTGCAAGAATAATTGCAAGAAATTTTCTGGAATGGGCTCCTGTTAGATATCTCTCAAATTTAATTATGATAAATTCAGAGCCTCCGCACTTTGGAGTTATATTATGGAAAGCAAATTAGAAGAGAAATACTCCCGAAAAGAACCGAAGGTATCTATTGTTTTTTTAAATTGGAATGGAAAAAAGAACAGTCTTGAATTACTGAATTCTTTTAAAAAGATATCTTACAGAAATTATGAGATAATCATTGTAGATAATGGCTCTAAAGATGGAAGCCAGAAAGAATTAAGAGAAAAAGCTGATAAGAATGTTACCATCATAGAAAATAAGAGAAATCTGGGCGAAGCAGAAGGGTTAAATGTCGGTATAAGAAAGGCGCTTAGCATGGGAAGCGCATATGTATTAATAATGGACAATGATATGTATGTTGACAAAAATTTTCTCAAAATTATGATAGAATCTATGGAAAGACATCCTGAAGTTGCTGTTGCAGGGCCGAAAATTTATTACTCTAATCCTGATGACGTTATATGGAGTGCAGGCTGTGATTATCATCTTAGGGGATTCAGGTCCAGATATCAGAAACAAAAAGATACAGGTCAGGCAGAAAAACAGGAGTATGTGGATGCAGCAGACTGTGTCTTGTTAATGAGGGGAGAAATCTTGCGAGAATTGGGCGTGCTAAGAGGCGAATTTTTTACAATGCATGAAATGACTGAATGGTGCCTGAGGGCATCGGTAAATGGATACAAAATTCTATACATTCCAAAGGCTAAAATTTGGCATAAGGTCTCAGCTACATGGGATAAAATCGACAAGATGGGAAAAATGAGCCTTTATTATGATACAAGAAACTGGCTCTTTTGCATAAGGCTGGATAAGAATCCTTTTTATTTTATAGCTGTGCTCTTTTCAGAGTTGACAGGCTTGTTTATTGCCAGAAGCATTAGATGGATAAAAACAAAACAACTAGGATTGGTAGGAACTTATTTGCTCTCTATATGGCATGGATTAACTGGCCAGACTCCTGTAATGTATGTCCCCAAATGATTAGCATGAATGATAATAATGCTTTTATATCGTTCGCTAAATGGATTGACTATGGATGAAGAAAAGATAAAAAAAAGTTTTCAAAACA